>CAYZKZ010000069.1:0-15472 GCA_964479325.1 uncultured Muribaculaceae bacterium | reverse complement strand
CGCCGAGCCGTCCTTCAGGATGTCAAAACTCTCGATGTCATCGGAGTTGAGACCGGCGATGGCAGAGGAGATCAGGGTGTTGGCGTCTCCTGAGGAAAGATCCTCGGCGCTCACCTCGACCACATCCTCCATAATCACACCATCCACAACCCACAGCGGCTTGGACGAGCCGTAGATTGAGGTAGAGCCTCGCACACGGATCTTAGGAGCCGTTCCGAAAGTTCCGGACACGTTCTGGACAGAGACACCTGCGACCCTGCCTTCGAGGGAACGGCTGATGTCGGCCATTCCGTCGAGCTTGGCGTCGCTGGCGCTGATTTTTGTCGCCGAACCAGTGAACATTCGCTTGTCCATCTTCTGCATACCGGTGACCACAACTCCCTCAAGGACTTCGGAGTCGGGTTCGACCGTGATCTTCATCACATCCGAGATCGCGACCTTCTTTTCCTTGGCGCCAAGGTAGGTCACGATAACGAATTTCGCATTCGCAGGAACTCCCGTGATCTGGAAGTTGCCGTCAACATCGGTGATTCCACCGATTTTGGTTCCTTCTACAGTGACATAGGCTCCGATCGCAGGCTGTCCGTCTTCCGAGAAGATGACATTACCTTTGACGGATCGTGTCTGTGCCGACAGCAGCCCCGCCGCAGTCAGGAGAAAGACCAAGACCATAAAGATTTTTTTATTCATAATTTGGTTTGTTAAACGCCGCGTTTAGTAAAAAAACACATCCAACCCCCTCAAAATCACCACGGAAGTTCTTCGGAAAGCAGCTTTCGTTTCAGAGGATTCCCCGAAACGCCGCTCTATATCGTTTAAATGGGGTCGCAAGATATGCAAAATATCCCATATAATCACCCATTTTATCGAAGAAATGTCAACAAAAAAACCGCTGGAGACATAAGCAGAAGCAACTTTTCCGTTCGGAGACAGGCCGTCACGCCGAACGAAATGCCTGATAATCCACACGTTGTTCGGAAAACACCTCCTCTTTCGAACGAAATGTTATTTCGCACCGCCGCCAGATCCGTCGGATGGTTCGGAAAACGAAATCACCTCCGCCGAACGGAACGCCAACCGATCAATAGGTGTGGAGGCTGAAGCCTTGGGCGGACGGAAGGTAGTTGACACCCCACCAGCACATCTGGAGAAGGAGGAAAGAGAAGAGCAGAAGGAGGAGGCTAAGGCGAAGGCCGAGGGAGACGGGAAGGGTGGAGCCATTGGAGGATGAGCCCCCGGAGGAAGGGCTGAAAGAGACCTGCCCCTGACGGAGGTGCAGGTAAAGAAGATAGCTGAGCCAGGTGGCGGCGGCCCAGGTTTCTTTCGGGTCCCACGTCCAGAAATCGCCCCAGGCCTGCTTGGCCCAGAGGGAGCCCATAACCATTCCCATTGTTAGGAAACCCCAGCCGATGCGCACCAACGTGTCACAGAGACGGAGGTCCTCAACCGGACGCTTCGACGGTTGGTGAGCCTGTCGAACCACAGCGACCGGAGTTCGGGAGAGCCAGAGGAGACGGACGGCAAGGATGGTGGCGACACCTAAGACGGCGTAGGCGAACATATAGACGATGACGTGCGGGACGAACCAAGGGCTGCGGAGAGCCGGCATAAGTTCCTCAGTGTGAATCTCCGGCTTGAAGATGTTGATGCAGGCGAAAACCACAGACATCAGAGCCGCGAACGGCAGCACCCAACGGTAACGCCAGCGAAGATAGACCCCGAGCCCGATCAAAGAAAGGAACAGACTGAACCATAGGCGGGTCTCCCCCATCGTGCGGAGCGGCGGACGACCAAGGGTGATCCAGACCCCAACGATAAATGAAATGAATATCACAGATCCGCAGCCGGTCAGAACCGCGGCCAAAATGCTACGCCCGGACCCCGGCGACTCTACGACCGAAAGACGACTCTCCGCCTTCAGCGACACCACCGCCCCACAGATCCAGAAGACCGACGCGGCCAAAGCGAACCAGACGAACGAATCCCAACTCATCGCCGCTCCCCCTTTTTGAATATTCCGTCGGCCGTCACGTCACGGTTCAAGCCGGAATCTCGGCGAGACTCCTGTGCGCATTTGAATATTCCGTCGGCCTCCCCGTTCTCCGGCTTCGATTTGCCTTCAGAAAGAGTCTCCCTTTTGCGGAAGCAAGGTTTAAAACCGGCAAAGAACACCATCGCCGCGGCGGAGACAAGCAGCAGCCAAAGAGCGACGCGGATCACCCCCGACAAAGGGGAATGGACGCATTTGAATATGCTCACGAATGTTCCGTTCTCCGTGTCCATCCTATAATCCGTCTGATAGATCCACCAAGACCCGACTTTGGCGGGATGGTTGACGGCAATCGTGGTCTCGCCGGAACGGCCATCAGGAAAGGTCACGGTGACTTCGGAAGCATATTCATTGACATCGAAACTCCTGAGAGTGAGTTCAAAAGGGAGTTTGCGAGAGCCACCGGTGCGTTCGTCCGTGCCGCTGTGGACAGGGATGTCAGGGCTGGCGGTCATCCTCGCCCGAGAATTCCCGGCCCCGCCGAATAGCCCTGAGATCAGGATCACTGACAGACCAAGATGGGCGCAGGTCACGCCAAGACGATGACGGCTGAAATGCCGGATGTTCTCGATCGTGTTCAGCGTGACTGTCGTCGAAAGGAACAGCAGGGCAAGGATAAAAATCGGAGACCGGCTCATACTCCGGAAACCGAGAACACCAAAAAAGCCGCTCCGGCCTCCGTCCTGCGGGACAAGCCCGAAGACGAGAAGCAGGAACAGCGTTATTGAAATCGAAATGACGCAGGCCTTGCGCCCGGACAGAATCCTGAACAGCGCCCTGCGGTCACGCAAAGCGTAGATGACCGCTAAAAGACAGACATAGAGCAAGGCCGCCGAAAGGCCGATTAACTGACCGGACAAAGCCATTATGCCTCAGCCCATTGCTTGCGCAGAAGGTTGACAGCCTCTGTCACAGTCGTGGCTCGATCGCCCTTGGTGCCGCACTCGAAGCTGACGTACTTGTCGTAGCCAAGCTCCTTGAGGGCCCGGAATCCGTCAAGATAGACATCCTTCTCCCCGTCCTCGCCAGGCATAACGCGGCGACTGCGGCTGGCGATGTGGATGTGCTGAAGGTAGTCTTTTCCGGCAGACATCAGCGCACCGTAGTCGGATGTCTCCTCTGACATATGCCAGAAATCACCCATTGCCTTGACACCCTTGCTGTCTGAATCACGGGCTATCGCGGCGGCGTCGGCCACCAGACGGAGGTAGAAGGCCTCGTTCCTGTTCAGAGGCTCAAGGATCACGGTCGTTCCGTGTTCGAGAGCGAACTCGCCCAAGTCGTGAAGCTGCTCGCAGAGGTATTTGCGTGTCTCCATCGTGTGAGGCTTGCACGGTGTCTGGTGATTGAAGGCCGGAACCATTATGACTCCCGTGGAGCCAAGTTCTCCGGCCGCGGCGACGATCTCACGCATCGTGCTGTCAAACAGCGCCTTCGTGGCCAGATCCTCGGCGAGGATGAAGCCCTCGAATCCGGCGCAGATCGCCGACACCTTGATGTTTCGTCCCGAAAGGGCGTCCTGAATCTCCTTAACCCTGGAAGCCAGTCCCCTGCCGCCCGGCTCGAAGCCGACAATTCCGAGGCTCTCCATAAAGTCCAGCCTTTCGGCCAAAGTCTCGCCCGGAGCGGTCTTCTCCTGGAAGGAAAGTTTCAGTTCCGGAGCATCCGCCGATTTTTTCTTATCGTCTGTAACGGCGACACATCCAGGCAGCACCGAAGCCGCGGCCAACGCCGCCGACCCTGCCGCCGCAGTCGCCAGAAAATTTCTTCTGTTCATAATCTGATTTATTTCTCAGCGCCAGGGACAGGGACGACGCACTTGCTCATATCCATCTCGCCGAGTTCGAGCTTCTCAGGAAGGTAATCCAGGTCGGAAGCGCTGATCTCATCCCAGGTGACAGTCTTTCCGGTGTAGGCGGCCTCACGACCCATCACGCCGCAGAGTGAGGACTTTCCGCATTCCTCGGCCTCGACGTGAGTCTCACCCTTACGGATGTGGTTAACCCAGTCAACGTGCTCAAGCACATAAGGATTTGTCTGCTGGAACTGAGCCTTCTCGGCCTCGCTGTCGAACTGCCAGATGACATTCCCCTGAAGGTCACGGATGGCGAAGTCGGAAGAACTCCAGTAGCCCTTGGTTCCGCGGACATATTCACTGACATTGTTGGAACAGCCATCGATCTGACGGCACATACTGTGCAGGTGGACTCCGTTCTCGTACTCAAAGTCAACGCTGAAGTTGTCGTACTGGTCGCCGGTGATTCTGCGCTGACGGCTGCCGAAGCCGGTAGCCTTGACAGGGTACTTGCCGATCATCCAGTTGAACACATCTATGTTGTGTACGTGCTGCTCAACGATGTGATCGCCGGAGAGCCACTTCCAGTTGACCCAGTCGCGGATCATCCATTCCATATCGCTCCAACCCTGCTGGCGCTCCTTGTACCAGAGCATTCCCTGATTCCAATAGACGTTTCCGCCGGTGATCTCGCCGATCATTCCCTCCTGAATCTTCTTGAAGGACTCGACATAAGCCCTCTGATGATGGCGCTGCGTTCCGGTCACGACGCTAAGTCCCTTGGCCTCAGCCTGCTTGGCCGTGGCCATAATCTGACGGTAACCCTTCGCATCGACAGCGATAGGCTTCTCAAGGAAAGAGTGCACGCCCTTCTCGGTGGCGTACTGGAAATGAGCCGGACGGAAAACCGGAGGTGTGGCCACGATGACCATATCCACACCGGAATCAATGACCTGCTTGTAGGCGTCGAAACCGATGAAGCAGTGATCTTCAGGAATTTCCTGATTATGTTTGTTCTTGATGTTCTCACGGAGGCCGTTCAGACGGTCAGCGAAAACATCGCCCAAGGCTGTCACCTTGATGCCGTCAGCCGCTGCGATAAGATCATTCACAGCACCGCTTCCACGGCCGCCGCAACCGATCACGCCAACCTTAAGTTCCTTTCCGTCAATGGCCTTGTCAGGCAATTCCGGGACATAATACTCACCAGGCTGTCTGAGGGGGGTAGCCTTGTCTGAATTCTTTCCACCTGCGCAGGCTGACAACAGAACGCTGCCACCTACCAGGCCGACTCCGATCTTGGCGCTCCTGCCAAGAAAGGATCTTCTGTCCATTTTGTTGCTCATTTTATTAATAGTCTTGATGTTATTTAATTATTAACCTTATAATCCACAAACGGTTACCTGATTCCTTCAGGAACGTCGCACACGACCCTGAACCCGATGCCCTTGATGTCAGAGTACCACCAGATGCTCTTCGGGTTCTGCGGATCGGTCCGCAGCCAATCGTCATTCCGGGTGTGTCCTCTGGCGGCGCAGCGCACAAGCGAGGCATCATCTGAATATGCCCCACCGCGCACCACGAACTCGTCGCCGCTCTCCGGCCCCTTCGGATCAACCGCGCCATCGGCGATTTTTGAATATGCGTCCGCGGCATACCGGTCGGAGCAATACTCCATCACGTTGCCCAGCATATTCTTAATTCCGAACGGGTTTGGCTTCACCTCCGAAGGCTCCTGAGTCTTGCCGAAGCTGTCACCGGCATAGACGACATAGCTTGCGATCGAGGTTGTGTCAGCTCCGAAAAGTTTGTTCCAGAACGTCTCTTTTGAATATTTCTTCGGGCTTCCGTCGAAGAAGTACGGAGTCTGGGTGCCACCCCTGGCGGCATATTCCCATTCCGCCTCCGTCGGGAGACGGTAGTTTCTTCCTGTTTTGAGCGAGAGCCACTGGCAGAAGGTCTCCGCGGCGTAGTGGGTCATCGTGATCGCGGGCCTCTCGCCCATTCCCCAGCCCTGGTCCGGGAATCCGAACGGCGGAGTCGGGCCGCTGACAGCATCCACGTCGGGACGGCTGTTATTGGCGTAGATTTTCTCCGGAGGAGTCCGGCCCTCGGACATCGTCTCGTTGTAGAAAGCCCAGAACTGATGCCAGGTCACCTCTGCCTCACCCATAAAGAACGGAGAGATCCTGACCCGCCTCTGAGGTCCTTCATCAGCCGAACGGAACGGCTCGCCTTCCGGACTGCCGAGAGTGAACTCGCCTCCCGGGATGGCCACCATACGGATAGCCGCCGTCGTGCCGGGGACTGTCTCCGTGAAATTCTCGAACGTGGTGACAACCGCCGCGCTGTCGTACCTCTCGCCTGAGCCGGTGTCCATCACCTTGCCCTCCAGTTTCTTATGCTCGTAGCCAGGCATATCGTGACCTGTGTTCAGGTGGCAGCTGATGCACTGGAGATCCAGTTTTTTGGCGTTCTCGTCATAGTAAAGATGGGCGGTGATACCGTCGTCAGAGATGCCGGACGGATAGAGATTCTTATGGCATTTCTCGCAGGACTCGTTATAGACGATCTTCGTTCCGTGTTCCAATGTACGCCTTGAAGCCCAGTCAATCTCGTCCTTGTCCTTAGTCATCTTGGTCCAGAGATCCTTCGCTCCGATGCGTGCCTTGGCCATATAGTAGCGGAGATAGCCGTTCTCCTTTGGCGGAAGGTGGCAGGCGATGCAGTCGGTGACAACTCCGCTCTCACTGTTGTAGTGCTCGGACTTCTTCCAGTCAGCGTCCGCCTGCTCGTGGTAGTGGCAGCTCATACAGTACTCATTGGTGGATGTGCGGTTCATCGCACCGCCAAGCGCCAGCATAGCACACACACCAAGTACCAGCCCTCCCAGACCGGCGAACAAGATCACTTTCTTTCTGCCTCCCATAGTCCCGTTCCTTTACCAAGATTAAACAAATCTCGTAAATTTACATAAATCCTTCCACACTTCAAATTTTTTCATCTGTCCCAGACCCAGAAAACCGGAAGGACAAAAAAACAGGGCAAGGAAGGAGAAGACTAAATTAAAATACCGGCAAGAAGGGCGACACAATCACCATACCGCGGCCAACTGTCAATTATGCGCAAAATAGGTCAGACATCTTCTGTCAGTTTCCCGATTTCAGTCCGAGAAAGTCCGGTAACCGAGGCAAGGGTATCCTCCGGGACTCCTGCTTTCAGCAAGGCCTTGACAAGGGACAAACGGCCTTCCTCCCGGCCTTCCTCCCGGCCTTTCTCCAGACCTTTCTCCAGACCTTCGGAAAGTCCCTTCCGATAGCCAAGCTCGTGACCGCCCTCAATGTACGGCTGCATATCTTCCAGTGTCATCATATCGTTGAAATATTCTTTTATGTCTTTCTCGCTGAGATTCCGGACGGTCATAGCCTCCACAACCCGTTGGAACTGACCATAGTTCCCTCTCCTCAGCTCAACAAAGTTAGTGATATTTCTGAATATTCCGCACCATCCCGCCACCGGACTCTCGAAATTCTTGGTCAGGCGCATCACTCTCGGCAACTCGAAGAAGTAGATGGACAGCTGCTCACCATACAACTCGCCTGTCTCGACCTCCAAAGGCCTGTATTGGAATATGATCTTGTCATCACAGTCTCCGGAATGGGACTCCTCATAGTTCATAATGCAGATGATTTTCACAGGATCCAGACGGTAATCCTTGCTGCCTGCCACCAGCTGCCCGCGTATCAACGATGCTCCGTAATAGATAAGGCGGTCACGCTGGTCCTTCCGGTACGTCTTCTGCATCTCCACAATCAGTTCCTCTCCGCGATCTGTCCGGCACCGAAGGTCGAACACCACAGACTTGTCACCCTCGAACATCTTAGTGACTTCCGAGTTCCGGAACTCGACATCTACTATTTTCTCCTCAAGGACGTCGTTCAATAGCATCACCAGCAGATCCTTATGGTTGTAGAACAGATGCTTGAACGCCCAGTCGCTGGTCAGGTTAAGGTACTGGGACTGAGAGAGCCGCTGCGCAATGGCATCCTTCTCCATCTCGGTCATATTTCTGAACCTGTCCCTCTCCTCCATCAATTCCCTGCACAGGGAATAACGTCTGCGGTACAGCGCCTCCGCGCTTGAATCATACATCTCCACGTCCGCCTTGCCATCAGACGCCAGACTCTTTCCTTCCACAATGTCATCAGTGACCTTGCCGACCCCGGAGACATTCCCAAAATCTTTCATAATCCAATATTTTAAGTTAATTAATATGCCAGCCCCGGACTACCCGGAACTGGACGCAATGTCGGCATTGTAAACGTAAAAAATGATAAGAAACAGAAAAATCGTACTCAGAGACCGAAATACCACCACAAAAACCACCGAAAAAAATAAAAGCAGATGATTTTCACAGAACCAACAGCATAAAAAATCACGGATGCGGAAGGTTGCGCCGCATCCGAGATGGTTGATGGTTAATGGTTTTGTTTGGTTAGTCGAAAGGCATTGAAGCGTTAATCACAGTCTTCCGGGCTGATGGTCAGGAAAGAAGCCCTGAAACTGCGGCCGCTTTCGGTGGTGATGCCGAGAGTGTAGCAGGAGTTCTGCGAGACAGGCATCCTCAACAGGCCAAAGGCGCTGTCACAGGAATAGTCACGAACCTCACCGGAAGTCTGGTTCTCCAAGGAGACATACACCTTTCCAAGATCCTGTGCGAAAGACAATTCGACAGCATCCGCCAAAGTGTAGTAATAGCACTCCACAGGACACTTGGCAGGAGTGCGGTTTGTCGAAGACGACGGCTTCGAGTTTTCCAGGACATAGACAAACCTCACAGTGGTGTCTTCCTCAGTTTTCTTCTTCTCATCGGCGAACACCGGGCAGAACATCACCAGAGCGAGCAGCACAAGTAAAAATCTTTTCATAACGTTGTTGGTTTTTCACAAAGGTCGTAAGAAAGAATCTAAATCCAATGCGGAAAAGTATTAACACAAAGACATTGTATTCAACTACCAATCAGCACATTAGCCCAGCATCAAGATGCGCTGTCTAAACAATGCGACCCATTGTGCTATCACTCAGCGAGTTATGCGGGAATCGCATCCCAAGACAAATGCCAACACACTACAAAACAATCAGTTAGAAACCTCAACCTATAAACTCCAGATAGAATTCCGTGTTTTCCGAGGACAAGGAGGCTATTCTGGCTCTCAAACGGACACGCTTCGTGTAAACACTCTGAACCGTGTAGCCCATAATCCTGGCTATGGTCTTCGCATCGAACCCAAGAATGTTCAGCGCTATGAAGCGGAAGTCGTTGTCCGGAGCGTCCGGCAGATCCTTGTGCAGTTTTTCCATAATCCCATCCAGGTTCTCATCTATCATCTGCTCAAGCTTCCTCTGGTTGCAGCTGTCAATCAGACTGACAATCCGTTTTACCTTAGCGTAGATTCGTTCCTTCTCCTTGCCGCTGCCCACCGTCTCAAGGTACTCGACACAAAGATCGTTAAGCTGGCGGTACTGTTTCTTGTAGGTCTGGACATACTTCTTCCTCAGATTCCGCAATGCGATGTCTTTGTAGGAAGAAGCGTCCATCTCTCTGGAAAGGCGGCGCTCGACATCCTCATTGATCAACGAGACCTCGGCGACACGCCTCCGCCATTTCCTTCCGCTGCGCACACTGACGGCGACCACCGCCGAAACCACTATCAGACAGGCAAGCGCCACAATCCATCTGGACATAATACGCATCCTGCGATCCTTCTCCATAAGCTCTGACTTGGCCTCGAAATAATCCGACTGCGCCTGAGAGACCGACTGATTCAAAGAAGCCACCACCGCCGATTCCTGAGACAGGAATGCCCGCTCAAGCATCCCGAGAGCCTTGCCGAGGTCACCCTGATGTTTGAAGACACGGTACTTCCAAACAGACAGCGAACCGGAGTCACATCCTATGGCATCCAATTGAGCCATAACCTCATCCGCCGTCTTTCTGTCACCGGAAAGCTCGGAAGAATACGCGTAAGCGCAGTAGTCGACAAGCGAAGGACGCGCGCCACACTCATTCACCGCCTTTCTGAATAAGCCGACGCTCAGCGAAGGGTCAGAATCCGGCCGGACAAGGTTGTAGCGAGCCGCATTAAGGAAGTGTTCCGCCAGAACAGACGAATCCAGAGGCGGGCGGGAAAAGAAAACCGAATAAAGGCTGTCCTCCATTTTCCAATCCTTGCGGTCGGCGTAATAGGAAGCCAGCCTCCCCGTCGTTATCCAGGCCCTCCGCTCGTCACCAGCCTTGACAAAGCAATCGACAGCCTCCTCCGAGAAGCTGATCTTCTCAGTCAGATTGTTGTTCTGCGCATAGACATCCGAAACCGCCGACGCGATAAGCCCCTTGAAAACAAGATCTTCCGAATCAGAGGAATATTCACGGGCGCGCATATAGCATCTGACAGCGGACAGGTAATCTCCGGCATTATAGTGCAGACGGCCAAGATAGTAGAACGTCATCATCCTGCGGGATTCGGGCCCGTGCCTCTCATAGTACTTGACAGCCGGTTCTATGATCAAAAGATCGGCGGTGTCAATCAGGTTTCTGTCAAGCGCCATAGCATAAAGCAGGGAGTACCTCGCCCGGCGTGACCTCTTCCTCAGTTCCAAGGTATCAATAGACCGCAGCACCGAAAGGGAACTGTCAGGTCTGGTCCAGACAAGGCTCTCGGCGATGTCCAGCGAACGGTCCTGGTCGCCGCCGCGGCAGGATGGGAAGAGGAATATACCCACCGCTACAGCCACCAAGGCAATGAGATTGAATATTCCGGATAGTTTCATACTGTTAAAATACCAACTATTCAGAAACGCGACTTGTAACCTGCGGTTGCAGAGCGACAACTTTAGGTTCAACGCAAGGTGGTGAGGCACAAAAACAAACGGTCGGCCGCCGGACAAACCGGGACGGCCAACCGTCTGGATCTCAGTTCCATTATGCGGGCTTACCGCCGCAGGGATCAGAAGGCGAAACCTACTCCGACATAGAATGTGTTCCTATGAACCTTCAAATTATCCCAGCCGTCGTGTTCTTTCGTGTTGTCCTTGATGCACTTGGTGAGACCGAGGTCATAGCCCAAACGGACCATAACAGCGTCAACGATGACAGCGGAGACACCGAAACCCCACTGGGCGTCCAAAGTCTTCAGACCAGGATAGGTCACACCCTTGCTGAACATATTGCCACCCACTCCGAGATTGAAACGCGGGCCTGTGAACGCCGCCACGCTGAATTTCTCATCAAAAGGAAGGGTGTATTTGATGTTGACAGGAATGCGGAAATAGTTGGCTCTGTAAGCGTTGGAGTCGGAGTTGTACGGTAGTGTGAAGTCCTTGCCATAGTGTGCGAAATACAGACCCGGCTCAACAGTGAGGCCGTCGATCGTAGAGAACGCATAGTCATAATTGACTCCAAAGTAGAATCCGGGCATACTCTCGTTCATCACCTTGTCGGAGTCGGCTCCGGAAAGGCTGAAAGAGGTGAATCCACCACCGGCGGTCCACTTCTGTGCGGAGGCGCTGGTTCCGATCAGCAGCATAGAGGCTGCGAGTACGATTGTAAAGAACTTTTTCATATTCTTATTGCTTTTACAGGTTCTGATTCAAGGGTCAAAGATACGGTATTTTCTTCATATTTGAAAAAACGGTCACTTTGGTGTTTCGGCACTTCGACAAGCTCAGTGACCGATTGGGCTATGGTCACTGAGCCTGCGGTCACTGAGCTCGTCGAAGTGCCGAAGTGCAGAATTCAGCAAACAGTTTACTTGATCTCCGGGAGCCCCAGATCCTTGAAGGTACGGGGAGCAGGGGTCGAAGGCAGCGGCTTGCGGTCCTTGATCTGCTGGAGAGCGACCTCAACGGCCTTCTCAAGCTGCTGATCCACACCGGCATATTCCTTTATAGGGTCATTGTCCAGCAGGATGTCAGGATCGACGCCGTGGTTCTCGACAATCCACTGTCCAGTCTTGGCGTCGTAGTTCGTGAAGAACGGCACGCGCACGTCGGTTCCGTCCATATAAGGCAGCGATCCGCTGATTCCCACGATTCCGCCCCAGGTTCTGGTTCCGATCACGGTGCCAAGGTTGTTGGCCTTGAAGCTCCACGGGAAGAGGTCTCCGTCGGAAGCGGAATATTTGTTGATCAGCAGCACCTTAGGACCGGTGTGCGTGCCCTCCGGAATTGTTCCGTTCTGGGTGGAGGTCCTGGACATCGTCATCCTGTAGACCTTGCGGAGAAGCCTCTCGATGACCATCGGAGAGATGTTTCCGCCACCGTTGGCGCGGTCGTCGATGATCAGCGCCTCCTTGTCAAGCTGAGGATAGTACCAGCGGGCGAACTCGTTCAGACCCTCAGGACCCATATCCGGGATGTAGATGTAGCCCACCTTGCCGCCGGACTTCTCCTCAACGGTGCGGATGTTCCCCATCACCCACTCGTAATGCTCAAGAGGGTACTCGTCATCAATAGGCTTGACAACGACCTTGCGTCCCTCTCCGGCCGCCGACTTGCTGACAGTCAGTTCGGTGAGTTTTCCGGCCTTGCCGATGAGAAGCTTGTAGATGTTGTCCACATCCTTGAGGGACTGCCCGTCAACGGCGGTGATGAGATCGCCCTCGGCGATGTTCATTCCCGGCTCCGTCAGCGGTGAGCGAAGCTCGTTACGGTAAGGCGCTCCGGAATAGATGTGGTCGATGCGGAAGTAACCGCTCTTGTCCTTGCTGACCTTGGCGCCGAGAAGACCCATCGGGATGCGCTCAGGCTTAGGATAGTCGCCCGGACTGACATAGGCGTGGCCGCTGGCCAGCTCGCCGATCATCCCTCCGATCACATAGTTGAGGTCAAGACGGGTCTTGACGTACGGCAGAAGAGCGGCGTACTTCTCCTTTACGGCGTTCCAGTCGCGGCCGTGCATATTCTCAAGATAGTAGCCGTCCCGGAATGCCCTCCAGACCTCGTCGAAGATCTGAGGCCACTCCTGTGAGTAATCGACAGTGGTGAACATATTGTCCAGATCCACGGCCTCTCCGCCTCCGACCTTGGCAGACGGAAAGTTCACAGCCGTCCATTTGCCCTTGGCTGTCGAGAGAGCCTTCTTGTCACCAGGACGGTAGATCACCATTCCATCAGAACACTGGTCAGACTTTCCGGTCTCGAAGTCAAACACCTGAGTGCCGCGGCCATCCCTGTACCAAAGTTTCTTGCCGTCGCAGAAATAGGAGCGGGAGCCACCGATCGGAAGCTTGATGGTCCTGTCAACCAGACCGTCAACGTCAATCTTGACATCGACCGATTTCTTGTCGGAAGCCTTCGCGTCTTTCTTGCCATCCTTGGCAGGCTTGTCAGCCTCGGCGGACTTGGTCTCCCCGGAAGCCGAGACAGACTCGCTGTCGGTCGGGAGCAGAGGGGAAGGAGTGTCGGCGGCGAGCATAGTCATATAGACTCCGCTTCTGTCGGTGTAGGCGAAGTTCCACTCGATCCAGCTGTAGATCGGACGGAAGTCACGGTCAGAAGTGAATATCAAGTACTTGCCATCAGTGGAGAATGTCGGCGAGCCGGAATCGTACCATTTCTCCGTGACAGGATATTCCTTGCCCGAAGAGAGGTTATAGACATAGACCACGCTCATCTTGTTCGATGCGGGGCGGGTGTAGGTAAGCCACTTGCTGTCAGGGGAATATTCAACATCCCTGAACTCCTGCTCAGGATTCTGAAGCACCGTCCTCGTTGTCTTGGCGAAAGGATCGACCTCGACGATTCTGTTCTTGCGGTCGGTGTAAAGAATATGCTTGCTGTCGGGACTCCACTGGAGGTCGCGGATGTAGGTGTCGTTGTCCTTTGTGATCTGGACAGGCTGGCCTCCGGCGGCGACATCGTAGAGATAGACCTCGGTCTCCCCTGTCCCGTCACCGATGAAGGCGATGTACTTTCCGTCCGGACTCCAGTCGGCGCTACGCTCGTTGGAGCCAGGAGTCTTTGTGATGTTCCTCGTGATTCCCTTGCCGACCGGCACGTCGAAGACCTCTCCGCGGGCGGTGATCGCCATCCTGCTACCGTCCGGGGAAAGGCTGAAAGACGAGCGGCCCTTCTTGCCGACATTCATCCTCTCGGCCCTCGCATAGACAAGGTCGGAGCCAAGGGTAATGTGAATCTGCTCGGCCTTCTTCGTCGCCGGATCAAGTTTGTAGAGGAATCCTCCCTTCTCGAACACTACCAGCTTGCCGTTGGTGCTCGGGAACTTAACGTCGTAGTCGTCGAACGAAGTCACCTTCGATGTCGCCTTTGTCTTGGTGTTATAGACAAAGAGGTTCATCGTCATATCGCGGTCGGAAGCGAAATAAATCTCGTCGCCGACCCACATCGGGAATATGTCCTGCGCGGGATTGTCGGTGATCTTCTCGACCTTCTTGCCGTCATAGACCCAGATCTCGTCGGCCATTCCGCCGCGGTAGTACTTCCAGGTTCTGAACTCGCGCATCACCCTGTTGTAGGCAAGTTTCTTTCCGTCAGGCGAATAGGAGCAGAAGCCTCCCTCCGGAAGAGGAATCTCCCTCGGCATTCCGCCGTTCACGGAAACAGTCCAAAGCTTTCCTGAAAAACCGTCGCCAGTGCGGTTTCTGAATATGATGTTCTTCCCGTCGGGTGTCCATCCCATCACGATGTTGTTAGGACCCATTCTGTCACCGAGGTCGTCCCTGCCGTTGGTGGCCGTGTAGGTCAGGCGGACAGGCTCGCCGCCCCTCGCAGGGATGATGTAAACCTCACGGTTGCCGTCATATTCACCGGTGAAGGCGATTGTCTTGCCGTCCGGCGAGTAGTGGGCGAACATCTCGTAGCCGATGTGCGATGTGAGGCGGCGGGCCTCACCACCGGCGAGCGGAGCGGTGAACAGGTCTCCGGCGTAGGAAAAGACCACATCCGTGCCGTTCGTGGCCGGGAAACGCAGGAGCCGGGCCTCTTCCGTCTCGGACACTGAGCTGTTACGATCGGTCACTGAGACATTACGACCGGTCACTGAGCTTGTCGAAGTGACCGGCGCTTCGACGGTTGGTGAGCTTTGTCGAACCACTGGCGCTTCGACAGGCTCAGCGACCGGTTGAGTAGTCTCAGCGACCGGTTGAGTAGTCTCAGCGACCGATTGGGTAGGTCCAGCGACCACAAGCCCTCCAAGAAGGAGGGTCAAAAATACTCTCTTCATACGATATTGTGTTTTTGAATATTACAAATTTTCTTCAAACCACATTGACAATAAGCAGGTCAATATAGCAAAAAAATATTCCACCAAAATAATTTTGATGGAATATTTTTAATAGTATAATCTTTAACGATCTGTTAGTCAGTCAGTCCTCTCGCGCGGAGAAGTGCGCCCGGATCCGGTTCGGCGCCGCGGAAGGAGAGGTAGAGGGTCATCGGCTCCTCGCTGCCGCCTTTCTCAAGGAAGGTCTGGCGGAACTTCAGGGCGACCTCTGGATTGTAGATTCCCTGCTGCTTGAAGTACTCGAAGGCATCCTTGTCCAGAACCTCTGCCCAGAGATAGCTGTAGTAGCCGGCGCTGTAGCCACTGTTGAAGATGTGGTTGAAAT
>CAYZKZ010000068.1:0-16230 GCA_964479325.1 uncultured Muribaculaceae bacterium | reverse complement strand
AGAGCGCAAGGTTCGCAATCTTGAGGTCAGGAGTTCGATCCTCCTATGCTCCACAAAAAAAGTCCGGACGTTTTCGCCCGGACTTTTTATGCTATAATGTTTCCTTTTTCTCGGTCACCGAGCTTGTCGAGGTGACTTGAATATGCAGGGACACTTCGACAAGCTCAGTGTCCGTGTCCCCACACAACACGCTACTCCTTGATGCAGCGCACGGAATAGGCGTCGGCGCGGCTTGCGGAAGCCGTGGCTGATGTTGAGACTGATGTCTCGTTCATAAACGCGAGGACGCAGAAG
The DNA here is from genome assembly GCA_964479325.1 of uncultured Muribaculaceae bacterium. Taxonomy (GTDB): domain Bacteria; phylum Bacteroidota; class Bacteroidia; order Bacteroidales; family UBA932; genus Cryptobacteroides. Next base: position 15,936 of record CAYZKZ010000068.1, on the reverse strand, counting down.
CCGAAGCCGGTGACAGCGTCGCTGTAGGATTTGGCAGGAGAGTTTCCCCAATACGAACCCCAGAGACCGCTCTTGGATCCCATCAACATCGCATAAGACCCGTCATAACGGGCGGCCGCAGGGAAGAACTGACTGCCTTTCTCCATCTTGAACGACCAACCGTAATTATAGTCTTGAGTGTCGATCACCCCATCCTCGTTTGTGTCAACCACATCAAAGGACGAAGGGTCTGTAGTGTAGCCACCCGAAGTGGTGAATGACTTGAACACGTCCGCCGGAGGCACACGATATCCTACCGGACAAGGATCGTAGTAAGACTTGCCCCCTTTGTTGACATACTGGTTTTCGGAATCCCTCTCATAGCCGGAAGGGTTGCCCCAAAGGGCGTCGTTGCTGTCAGAAGCCTTCAGCCAGTCGCGGCTGGTGGTGAACTGCGCGTAATTCGAAAGACACTTTGTCGGATTCGCTATTGAATATTCAATGGTGTTGGCATCTACCGAACTCCAGAGGGAATATTCGAACTTCACTTCATTTCCGTCAGGTCCATAGACCGGCGCTCCGGTGGTCTTGGTGTCTCCCGTGAGGGTCGGTGCCGCCGTGAACGGGTCCTTGCGTCCCCACTGGTACAGCAGGCCGTAAGGCCTTACGTCAGGAGTGGCTCCGAATGTGGAGGTCATCGCGCCCAGGTTCATATTCATAAGGTCATAGCCGGTCTTTGTCCTGTCGGTCTTGATCTCTTCCTCCGGGAACCAGACGTGCCAGCTCCAGATTATCGCCTTGTCGGCTGAATAGGCCGCGATCACGGCATTGCCGTTGGAAGAGGATGCCTTGAACGTTATCTTTCCATCAATGAACTTGACCTCGGAGATCATACCCTTTGCCGTCTCCCAGAGCAGGGCGGCCGAGTCAGGAGTCATCTTTTCCGGAGCGGCCAAACCTTCCGTGGCGGCCCCGTTACCCTTCACGGTGGCGTCAAAGTAATAGTCGCCATCCTTTGTGATGACGTAGCAGTTTGACGTGCCGTCCTTGCTTAGATTCTCGCCCACGATTCCAGGAGTCGGATCAGGCCCCGGTTCCGGATCAGGATCAGGTGTAGGATCAGCATTGGTCTTGCCGCAGGCAAACGCAGTGAGGAGCATAGCTCCCCAGACGAAACTTCTCAAAGTTCTCTTCATAATAGTAGTTCGTTTTATAATACTTGCCGCTATTTTACAAAATAATTTTGGATTTTCAACACCCACCCTAATCCGCCGCTTTCACCATCAGATTTGACAATAAAAGAGCAAAGGTGTTAGTTCGACTTTAAAATACAATTTGTCTAACTCCGTTGTTTTACATATTTTTGCAAAGATTAGGAAACTGATTAACATACGTAATAACAACTTTAATTAAAAAAATCAATGAAAAAAATCATTTTCTGTGCCGCCGCTGCCGGTTTAGCCCTGTCTTTGGCACCCTGCGGAACAAAGCCGAACACTCTGACATCGGCCGAGAAAGCTGACGGATGGGTACTGCTCTTCAACGGGGAGAACCTTGACGGATGGCGTGACTACAACGGTGATTCGCTCACAAACGGCTGGACCGTGGTGGATGGCTGCATCCAGGCTTCCGGCACCGGAGCCGACGAGTCCGGCTACATCGTGACAGACAAGAAGTACGAGAACTTCGAGCTTGCGTGGGACTGGAAACTCACCCACGGAGGCAACAGCGGTATGCTCTACCACGTTGTGGAGAATCCTAAGTTCAAGGTTCCTTATGTCACCGGGCCTGAGTACCAGCTCATCGACAACGATGGCTGGGAGGAGGTCTATGCTCCGGCCAAACTTGAGGAATGGCAGAAGCTCGGTGTGGATTATGCGATGCATCTTCCTGACTACAGCAAGATGAAGGTCAACCCTCAAGGAGAATGGAACAGCTCAAAGATTGTTTTCGACAACGGTCACGTGGAGCATTGGCTGAACGGCGAGAAGATTCTTGAGTTCGAGGCCTGGACGGACGACTGGTTCGAGAAGAAGGCAAGCGGAAAGTGGGGCAACGCCACCGAGTACGGTCTGGCCCACGAGGGAGTGATCTGTCTTCAGGACCACGGAGACCCGGCTTCTTTCCGCAACATCAAGATCAAGGAACTGCCTCACAAGGCCGGCAAGGAAGTCGAGCTGTTCAACGGCAAGGATCTTCACGGATGGGAGTTGTTCGGAAGTATGCGCACCAGTGTTGACGAGGAGGGCAATCTCGTCACCGAAAACGGTGAGGATCTCCGCTACGGCTACCTCGGCACCCGCGAGTACTACAAGGACTTTGACCTTACCGTCGAGTTCAAGCAGTGTTCGAACGGCAACTCAGGTCTGTTCTTCCATTCATTCGTGGAGGGCGGCTACCAGAACAACATTGTCAATGGCTGGCAGTGCGAGGTCGCTCCTAAGGGACAGGACACAGCCGGCATCTACGAGTCCTACGGCCGCGGATGGCTGGTTCAGATTCCTGACGAGAAAGAGGACATCCTCAAGGAAGGAGAATGGAACACTCTTCGTCTCCGCGTCGAGGGTGACAATGTCAAGACTTGGCTGAACGGTGAGCCGATGGTTGACATCAACGATGAGCTCATCGGTTCGAAGTCCGGACGCATTATGCTCCAGATCCACGACGGCAACAACATCAAGGTCCTCTGGCGCAACTTCCACCTCACGACCCTGTAGCGATTAGACGTTAAAAAATATAAAAGGCTGAATTTTGGCAACGCAAAATTCAGCCTTTTATTTTACATACCTATAGAATCACCCTTAACTATTCAAAATTCAGAAGCGAATCATCCAGCCACTTGGTGCCGACGAGGGCTTTGTAGTCACCGGTGTCCTTGCCGTTGCTGAAATTACGCAGGTAACGGTTCTCGGACAGGAGTCTGCCGTCGGAGGACGACAGCTTCAGCATCACAACGCACAGGCCGTCGGGAACATCGGAGATGTCGATCACCGAAAGCGTCGAGTCCTCGGAAGGACTGACCACAGCCGATTTTGAATATATTTCCTTGCCTTCCACGCTCAAGACCGAGACGGAGGCCACAAGGTCACTCAGATCGCCGCAGCTGGCGTTCACGACCTCGACTCCGCTCGTGGCGGGGTTAAGCTGGATGTGCAGCGGCTCGCAGGCCTTTCTGACAGCGGCGCAGGCGGCGGTCGGCCTGAACCAATAGTCGTACGTCTGCCAGGCGAGGCTCGGCCAGGCGCTGTGTGACATCCAGATCAGCAATCCCTTACGTCCCACATTGTTGGCTTCGTACATAGCCCTGTAGCCGTCATAATTGACCCATTGGGCGAACTTTGCGAAAGTCTCGGCGGATTCCATAGCCTGGTCGCCGAAACGTCTGCACACCATTCCCACAAAAGCCGTGTCGCCCTGGGCGCCGGTCCTCGTGAAATCGTGCTGCCCCCACACGTCATCCGTAGGCCAGAGATGGTCGGAAGTCAGCATCCGGGACAGGCTCTCATATTCCATAATGGCAGGCATTCCCCTCTCGCTGTGGAACTTGGACGTAGGATTCTCAAAGTAGAACGAAGGCTCGACGGCACGGTACGGACCGTGACCACTGACACCGTCGTCCGCCGAGCTTGGAATGTAGAGGATGTCGGAGTGAAGCCCTTTGACAGTCTCGACAAGACCGGCGTTCAGAGCGGCTGGAGGATAACCCTCGTTACGCCCGCAATAGATACCGATGCTCGGATGTTTGCGGATCAGGCTGACATAATCCCTGGCGTTGTCAAGGAACATCACATTGTCATCAGGGTCAGGTCCGTCGGCCGGATTGGCAAGCCAGAAATCCTGCCAGACCACGATTCCGTACTTGTCGCACGCCTCATAGAACTCCTCGTCACCCGTCTGGCCGACCCAGTTGCGGATCATATTCAGGTTCATATCCCTGTGCATCCGGACCGCGGTGTCATATTCATCAGCGCCGTAGCGGAGGTTGTACTCACTGAATCCCCAGTTGCCGCCCTTAGGGAAGAAGCGGCGGCCGTTGATGAAGATTTTGAGGTCGCTCATCTCATCCTTGTAGGTGAACTCACGGATGCCGGCGAGCCACTCGACCGAGGCCAAAGCCTCTTCGCCGCCTTTCGGCACGAATGAGACGGAAGCCTTGTGCAACGTCGGCTCACCGTAGCCGTTCGGCCACCAGAGGCCAATTCTCTGATTCCCGAGCTGGGAATATTCAGCCGGAGAGAAAGTGACAGAGGCACACTCCCCCGCCTTCAACTCGACATCCTTGGAGAATTCGATCCCGGCGACAGAGCCAAACAACGTTCCGCTGACTCCTTCGGGAGAGATGTCGGCCGCCTTCACGGAGACCGTCAGCGAGGCAAGCCCCTCCTCGTTCAGGGTAGTCTGGACAAGAGGGTCGGACAGCGTCACGGCCTTTTTCCTCACGATCCGGACATCATTCCATATTCCCGTGTCACGCCCTCTGACGGTAGGCATCCAATCCCAGCCCACTGTGGCGTGGAAAGTCGGGTTGTCAGCGCCTAACTGACCGCCGTTGAAATCAGGACTCTCCGCGTTCTTTTCCTTGACGGCGGCGAAGTGGGCCGGTTTGATTATGTGTACGGCCACGACATCATCCTTGCCTTTGACAAGATCGGTGATGTCAAAAGAGGCGCGCTTGAAAGCCCCGGCGATGTCACCGGCATATTTTCCGTTGACAAAGACCTCTGCCTTCCAGTTGATTCCGTCGAACTCTAAGACCAAAGGCTCGTAGGAACTGCCCGAAGCGGTTTCCTTCGAGGACACAAGACCAGAAAGGTCAGGAGTCCACCTGTACCAGAAATCGCTGTTGAAGAACGACTCAGAAATCTGAAGGTTGTTGTCGGAGATTCCAGGATCAGGGACTGCCCCGGCGGCGATGTAGCTGTAAAGGACAGTTCCCGGCACGACAGCCAGCAACCAACCAGAATCGTCATAGTCCGAAGAGGAGACAGCCTCGCCGTCACCTTCAACCTCGGAAGCCCTCTGAACCCTCCATTCCGGCTTTGCCTCAGCCGCTTTGGCGCTCACCGGTCCAAGAACCTCCATCTCACTCAAGGCGAAACGGCCACTCTCGTCAGCCCCTTCCATCAAAAGCCTGACATAGCGGGCGTTGCCGGAAGCCTTGAATGAATATACCAACGAATCCACCGACGGCAGGTCAGCGATTCTTTTCCACTGCCTTGCGTCATCAGAGATTTCCACGCCACCCTTCTCGGCCTTGTGAATCCAATGCAGACGGATCTCATCGAAACGCTTTTTGGAGCCGAGATCGACATAAATCCACTGCGGACCGCCATCGGCGCTCATCCAAACGCTTGAGAAGACCTCTGACGGGAGGACGTTGAATCCGCGCGATTCCTTTGAGTCATAAGGGCCTGTGTCCAAGTTCTTTCCGAAAGCGTGGTCTTTTGAGAAATCCACGGACTTTATCACCCAGAAAAGCGCCCCGTCCAGATTGAACTCGACCTTGAAATGGTCAAAGTCCTCGGCGTTCTCCAGCGGAATCTCCAAATCAAGTTCCCTCGCCGGTCTCGTGACAGTCTCGGTCTGCTTGTTCGGATCGGAGATGACCTCAGGATGACGGGCGACACCAGGAAGACCGGAATCCCCGATGGATCCGACCCTGTCCAATGCTCCGCCGTCCTTCCCGGCAAAGCAGGAAATCGACCATCCCTTGGCAGGTTCCTCATAGACAACATACCCGCGGACGCGAAGACAGGAGGCGGAAAACCTCTGTCCACTCCATAAGTAGTCCAGGTAATCCAAGCCTCCGTCCAGAATGTTGCGGGAATATGGACCGGCATCAACAGACCACTCTTTCTCACGCCTCGGCAACTCACCATTCGAAGTGCTGACTTTCAGCGACACCGGTTCGGAAGACTCGACGATTCCGTCGGTCACAAGTTGGGCGGTAAGGTTATAGTCATAAGACGAGGAGGCGTAAGCCGCCCGGTTAAGAGCGAGATTTTCCACTTCCCTATCCTGTGAGCAACCGACCGACGCCAGGGCGGCCAGCGCCGCCAAGGCGTACTTTAGCTTTGCGGACATATTCATTCAATTAGAATGTAAGTTTGAAAAGGTCGCCCTGAGCCTGGATGTAGAGGTCTCCCCTGTAGTAGGCGCAGTCCTCAAGCTCTCCGAAGGTGGCTTTGCTCAAGTCAATCACATTCTGCATAGTACGGGTGTTGAGATCCCAAACGTAAAGGACGGAAGGCTGCTTCTCCTTGCCGAATCCGGTCGGCATAAAGAGCTGGCCGTTCTTGATGAAAAGACCCTGGCCGATAGGATTGAACGGAGCCAGATAGGTGTCCTCGATGAGGTAGTTCTCAAGGAGGTCATCGGCGGTGAGGGTCACAAGACCGTCCGTGGATTCATTCAGTTTAGGAAGACGGAATTTCACGATGCGGTGACGGTTGAGATGGTTGGTGTTGTCAACGGTGTTGCCGTAGCCGTAAAGGAAATTGTTGTCCGTGTCGATGACCCACTGGAGTGCGTAACCGAAAAGATGGCCGGAATCCTTGAAGTAGATTGTCTGCACAAGCTCCGATGACTTCAGATCATTGGCCACACGCTCCACGTAAAGCACGTCCTTGCGTCCGTTGATGGGATTCTTGTTACACTGGCTCACGTAAAGCAGAGGGAACCTGTCCTCCTTGTCGAAGAACACACGGCTGAACGAGGCGACGTTGGCGTGGTTCACCTTGTCGTAGCTCGCCAGCTTGAACGGCTTGCATTCCCTTGTGATACCCTTGTCGCCGATCTTATAGACAGTGAGCCAACCGGCGTTCTGGCAGCTGAAAATGTAGTCTCCCCAGATGTCCATACCCTGATAGGCCTCCTTCTCGTAGCCTTGGAACTTGAACAGATGCTCGCTCTTGAAAGTGTGCTCGGTCAGATTCACAGGCGCTCCTGTGTAGGTGTACTGTCCAGAAACGGCCGGCTGCGCCATCAGCGACGCCGGAACCAGCAATGATGCCAAAAGAATATACCTTTTCATATCAATAATTTATGAATATACTAATGTCAGTCACGGAAAAAACGTCCCTAACCTTGTCGTATTCCGGCTATTAAGTCAGTCTGTGTCATAACCGGTCTTGGTAACCCACAAAAATAGTCAAAAAAACGTGACGAAGCCCAACTACCCTGCCAAAAAATCGCCAAGGCGGCGCAAAGCTGAAAAAGCGCACACAGCGCACAATGAAAAAAGCGAGTCCTAAGACCCGCTCTAAATGTTTTCACAACGGAATAATCCTTATTGTGAATTGCTTCGTTATTTGTAATGGCGAAGGTACAACAATAATATCCTATTCGCAAATTTTTTGTGAAATTATTTGCGTCTTAAAGAATTAACTGTAACTTAGTAAGCGTTAAAAAATAAGTTGGTAAAGGTTTGGAAGTATTTTCGAGGATAGATGTCTTTTGGAAGAAGGAGTGTGCCGGTGGCACACGACTGATGAGAAAAGGCATATAGACCGAAAAGACAATCAAAGATTACCAAGTTATTATTTAAGGATTACTTAGGACATCAAAAGCAATAACCGATATTATGAAAAAAGTCTTAGGCCTTGATTTAGGAACCACAAGTATAGGTTGGGCATTGGTCAACCAAGGGGAGAATGACGCTGAGCAATCATCTATTATTAGAGCCGGTGTACGAGTCAATCCCCTTACCGTGGAAGAAAAAGACGCTTTCGAAAAAGGGAAAGCGGTCACAACGAATGCTGACCGGCGGCTGAAACGCTCAATGCGCCGCAATCTCCAGCGCTATAAATTAAGACGTCAGGAACTCATCCGCATTCTGAAAGACGCCGGATGGATTGACGAAGAGACTATTCTTGCGGAACACGGCAACAAATCCACGTTCGAAACATACAAACTTCGCTCACAAGCCTGTTCGGAATGCGTTTCTCTATCGGAGCTGTCCCGAGTCTTGCTGATGATCAATAAGAAACGTGGCTACAAAAGCAACCGTAAGCTCAACGCTGATGAGGACGGCCATCTTGTTGACGGGATGTCCGTGGCAAAAGAGCTTTATGACAGAGGCATTACTCCTGGGCAGTATTGCTACGAGCGTGTGAGAAAAGGTAACAACGTCCTTCCGGAATTCTATGCTTCTGACCTGAAAGCGGAGTTTGAAAAGGTGTGGGAAACCCAATCGGAGTATTATCCGGACCTTCTGACCGATGAGTTCCACAAGCAGACGGAAGGAAAGAACAAAACCTCTTTGTCAAAATTGTTCTTTGCCAAGTACAAGATCACGACGGCGGACAACAAAGGCAAGGACAAGAAAGTGACGGCTTATCAATGGAGGGCCTTGTCTGTAGAAAAACAAATTCCTATCGATCAAGTGGCCTATGTCCTTTGTGAGATCGCCGGAGACTTGGGATCATCAAGCGGCTACCTTGGGAACATAAGTGACAGGAGCAAAGAGTTATATTTCACGAAACAGACTGTCGGACAGTACCTTTACGCAGGCATCAAAGCAGATCCTCATTTCAGCGTGAAGAACAAAGTGTTCTACCGTCAGGATTATTTGGATGAGTTCGAGGTGATCTGGGAAAAACAGGCATACTTCCATCCTGAGATGACAGCGGAACTGAAGAAAGAGATCCGTGATGTCGTTATCTTCTACCAAAGAAGGCTGAGGTCTCAAAAGGGACTGATCGGCTACTGCGAGCTTGAAAGCAAGAAAGTAGATGTCGTGGTCAACGGAAAGACCGTTCAGAAAATCTGCGGATGCAAGGTGGCTCCTGTGTCTTCGCCTCTGTTCCAGGAATTCAGAATGTGGCAGAAGATCAACAATGTCCTTGTCACAAACAAGGAGACAGGAGAGAGGCGGCCGCTTGAGCAGGAGGAGAAAGTGGCGCTCTCCGAGTCGCTTAGGGTCAGGACAAAGATGTCAGACAAAGACATCCTCAAGCTTCTGTTCAAGAATCACAAGGATTTGGAGATGAACTTCCAGTCGCTTGAAGGGAACGAGACTCTGACGGCGATATATTCAAAATTTCTTGAGGTCGTTTCTTTGGTGAGCGGCACTGATTATGTGTATTCCAAGCTTCGCCCGGAGGAACTGGCGCACACGTTAAGAACCGGATTTGAAAGGAAAGGGTTCAATGTCAGTGTTTTGGATTATGACCCGTTGCTCCCGAAGGAGGAATATGAGCGGCAGCCGCTGTTCAAATTGTGGCACTTGTTATATTCATACGAAGGAGACAACTCGCAAACAGGAAAAGAGAGCCTTATCAGCAAAGTCGGCGCTCTATGCGGTGTCCCGGATGACTTGGCGAGAGTCATTGCCTCTGTCTCTTTCAAGCAGGATTACGCTTCCTTGAGCCATAAGGCGATGAGGAATATTCTTCCATACCTGATGGATGGCAATGAATATAGTGTCGCCTGCGTCTGTGCCGGTTACAATCATTCCAAGGAGTCTTTGACCAGAGAGCAGCTTGACAACAAGGTCCTGAAGGAGCATCTGGATGAGATCCCTAAAAACTCTCTGAGGAATCCGGTCGTGGAAAAGATTCTCAACCAGATGGTTAATGTGATCAATGCCGTGGGAGACAGGTACGGCAAACCGGATGAGATCCACATTGAGCTTGCCCGTGAGTTGAAGTCTTCGCAGGAGGAAAGGGCGAAGGCCACCGATTCGATAGCCTCCAACAACAAAGAGAACGAAAGAATCAGGAAAGTCCTTGAGGATGAGTTCCATCTTACGTATGTGAGCCGGAATGACATCCTTAAGTACAAACTGTACGAGGAACTGAAGAACAATGGCTATAAGACATTGTACTCCAATCAGCATATTCCGCCTGAAAAATTGTTCTCAAGGGAGATAGACATTGAACACATTATCCCTCAGGCCGTTCTCTTCAATGACTCGCTGTCCAACAAGACATTGGAGTACAGGGATGTTAACTTGGCGAAAGGCAAGGATACGGCTTATGATTATGTGAAGAATAAGTATGGAGAGACCGGATTGGAGGATTATAAGCTGCGGGTGCAAAGGTTGTTTGAATCAAAAGGCATTTCCAAAACCAAGCGGGACAACCTGCTCCGCGATTCATCGAATATTCCGGAGGGATTTGTGGAGCGTGACTTGAAGGACACTCAGTACATAGCGAAGAAAGCCAAGGAGATGCTTCTTGAATATGTCCGTGACGTGGTCTCGACTTCCGGCGCAATCACCGACCGGCTGCGAGAGGAGTGGGGCTTGGTGAATGTTATGAAGGAACTGAATATTCCGAAATATGATGCCGTGGGGCTTGTAGAGACAATCACGACATCGGACGGAAAGAGAATCCGCAAGATCAAGGATTGGACTAAAAGAAACGATCACAGGCATCACGCTATGGATGCCATCACGATCGCGTTCACCAAACCGTCCCACATTCAGTACTTGAATAACCTCAATGCGAAAAGCGACCCGTCATCCAGCATTTATGGCATAATGCAGAAAGAGACCTATCTTTCCGGATCGAAGAGGCTGATCGTTCCTCCGATGCCGCTTGATCAGATGAGGCAGTCTGTACGTGAGCAACTTGGAAATATTCTTGTGTCAATCAAGGCTAAGAACAAGGTGATGACGGAGAATGTCAACCGAATCAAAGTCAAGGGTGGAGAGAAGGTTACGAAATGCCTTACTCCACGAGGACTTCTCCATAAGGAGCAGGTCTATGGCTTGAGGAAACAGTACAAGACCTTCGATGTGGCTGTCAATGCAAAGATGAATGAGGACGTTATCGCCACGGTCGCTTCGGAGGAGATCCGCTTGGCTCTGTCTTCGAGGCTCGCACAGTGTGGCGGCGATCCTAAACGTGCTTTTTCTGGAACCAACTCGCTTGACAAGAATCCGCTGTGGCTGGATGATCATCATTCCAGAAAGGTTCCGTTGAAAGTCAAATGTGTCTGCTTCGAGAATGTCTATTCCATCAAAAAGGCCATCGATCCTACGTTGACCGTCAGCAAAGTGATGGACGGCAAGGTCAGGAGAATTCTGAGTGCCAGATTGGCGGAATTTGGAGGAGATCCTAAGAAGGCTTTTGTGAACCTGGACGAGAACCCTATCTGGTTCAACAAGGAGAAAGGGATTATCTTGAAAAGTGTTACCATAGCCGAGAATTTTGACCTTGATCCGGTAAGGTTCAAGAGGGATTATTTAGGCCAAGAGTTGCGTGACGAACAGGGAAACCCTATTCCTTCGGATTATGTGAATTTCAGGAACAACCACCACTCCGCCATATTCCAGGATTCTGATGGCAACATTCAGGAACATATTGTCTCTTTCTATGAGGCGGTTCAGAGGAAATCCGCCAGACTTCCGGTTGTGGATAAGGAGTACAATTCCGACAAGGGATGGAAGTTCCTGTTCACTATGAAGAGCAATGAAATGTTTGTCTTCCCTAATGAGAAGACAGGGTTTGACCCTAAGTCGGTCGATTTGATGGATCCGGCTAATTATTCGGTGATCAGCCCTAATTTGTTCAGGGTGCAGAAGATGTCTAGTAAGTACTATTGCTTCCGACACCATTTAGAAACAATGTTAGGGGATGATTTGTGTTTAAAAGACATAACATGGAAGCGTATAACTTCGCTAAATTCTCTTTCTGAAATTGTTAAAGTTCGCATCAATCACATAGGTGAGATAGTCTCAGTCGGCGAGTATGATTAAACGTACCCTATATTTCGGCAACCCGGCCTACTTGTCCTACCGGATGAAGCAGATGGTCATCCGCCTTGTCGCTGATGATCCTGATGACCATAACGAGCAGGTCAGAACCGTCCCGGTGGAGGACATCGGTGTGGTGGTCATTGATCACCAACAAGTGACCTTGACGTCAGGTTTGATGGCGGCTCTGCTTGAGGAGAATGTCGCCTTGATCACTTGCGATTCCAGGCATATTCCTACAGGTATGATGCTGACTCTTCAAGGCCATTCCTCACAGAATGAGCGATTCAGAAATCAGCTTGACGCTTCATTGCCGCTTAAAAAGCAACTGTGGCAGCAGACGGTCGAGTGCAAGATCCGCAATCAGGCGGCTGTGCTGAAATATGTCACGGGAGAGGATGCCAAGAATATGCTTGCGTGGGCCGGGGCTGTCAAGAGTGGTGATTCGGAGAATCTGGAAGGTCGCGCGGCGGCATTCTACTGGAAAAACGTCTTCGAGACTCGTTTCGTCAGGGATCAGTTCGGAGAGTACCCTAACAACTTCCTGAATTATGGCTATGCCATTCTCCGCGCGATTGTGTCCAGGGCTCTTGTCGCCAGCGGGATGTTACCATTGCTGGGCATCCATCATCACAACAAGTATAATGACTATTGCCTGGCCGATGACATTATGGAGCCGTACAGGCCCTTTGTCGATCGGTTGGTTCTCAATGTGATGGAGGAATTCCCGAAAGAAACGGAACTGACAAAGAGCGTCAAAGCCAAGCTGTTGACAATTCCTGTTCTTGATGTGACGATTGATGGACACAAGAGTCCGCTGATGGTCGCCGTATCAACGACAACCGCCTCTTTGTACAAATGTTTTAGTGGAATATGCCGGAAGATAGTTTACCCTACAATGTAGAGACGAGGTACAGTAAGTATAGGGCTATGTGGGTTCTTGTCTTGTTTGATCTGCCAGTGGCGACAAAAAAAGATATGAAGGCTGCCGCAGCCTTCAGGAAGAGCCTGCTCGAATATGGCTTCACGATGTTCCAGTTCTCAATCTACCTGCGGCACTGCCCTTCGAAGGAAAGCGCTGATGTTTACATCTTGAGAGTGAAGCGCATACTTCCGCCTAAAGGCAACATCGGAATACTTTACATCACCGACAAACAATTCGGCAGTATGGAATTGTTCATCGGAAAGGATTCGTCTCCTCTGCCTCAAGTCGAGCAGCAGTTGGAACTCTTCTGACGTATTCTATATGGGTACACCCACGACAGATTTGCTGCTCCTCTCCAAATGTATGTCACCGTACCTTGTTTTGCCCTGCAAATCTTTCTGGTTTCTGAAGAAAAACTGCCTCATAAGCCTGCGAGAGGCCATTTCCCACACTTCCATAAAAAACAGAATTGCGTTAGCGATACCATTCTATCTTATCATATTCATTGTGGCTTGGCAATTCTGTTTGCCCTGATCCACAAAACCCTGATAAACAAAGAAATCCCAGCCCGAAAAGGCCAGGATTTCTGCGTTCTGTTACAGTTCATAACCCTCTGATCATTAGTCCTTTCCAGAGATTGAGCTGTAAATCACCCTAAAGGTACAAAGAACGAAAGCAATTCACAACCAAGAAATGTCCGAAGATAATTCAAGTATAGCTGTAAATCACCCTAAAGGTACAAAGAACGAAAGCAATTCACAACGCCGTACCTTTGCAACCGTAAGCAAGAGGGGCTGTAAATCACCCTAAAGGTACAAAGAACGAAAGCAATTCACAACAATATCCGTAACCGTAAGGGAAAGATTTCGCTGTAAATCACCCTAAAGGTACAAAGAACGAAAGCAATTCACAACAAAAGTAGTCTTCGTATGCTTTCAGGCTTTGCTGTAAATCACCCTAAAGGTACAAAGAACGAAAGCAATTCACAACATAGTGCGGTTATTGCTTTTGCCGCCTTTGGCTGTAAATCACCCTAAAGGTACAAAGAACGAAAGCAATTCACAACATCTTTGTCAAGCACCTTGATGATCAGTTCGCTGTAAATCACCCTAAAGGTACAAAGAACGAAAGCAATTCACAACTACCTCTCTTTTCGAGGGGATGAACGAAAGGCTGTAAATCACCCTAAAGGTACAAAGAACGAAAGCAATTCACAACTCGCCCTATTAATAGGTTTAGTATGGTCTGCTGTAAATCACCCTAAAGGTACAAAGAACGAAAGCAATTCACAACGGTGCACTTGACTTGACAATAGGTATATTCGCTGTAAATCACCCTAAAGGTACAAAGAACGAAAGCAATTCACAACCATATTTCTTCACAGAATATGGTGAAGAAAGCTGTAAATCACCCTAAAGGTACAAAGAACGAAAGCAATTCACAACTGAAAATATGCAATATGCTCAACCGTTCACGCTGTAAATCACCCTAAAGGTACAAAGAACGAAAGCAATTCACAACCCACAAAACAGGGAAACACTCACCGTTACGGCTGTAAATCACCCTAAAGGTACAAAGAACGAAAGCAATTCACAACGTAGTGATCGAAACACTTGCGGTCGTGTTTGCTGTAAATCACCCTAAAGGTACAAAGAACGAAAGCAATTCACAACTGCAAAAGCCCGTCAACGGCGGAGACATCGCTGTAAATCACCCTAAAGGTACAAAGAACGAAAGCAATTCACAACTGCTGTCCTTCGGTCATACGTGACCGCTTTGCTGTAAATCACCCTAAAGGTACAAAGAACGAAAGCAATTCACAACAGCCGTGGAGGACTTCTCGACTACCTCGGAGCTGTAAATCACCCTAAAGGTACAAAGAACGAAAGCAATTCACAACTTTTGTTCATTATGTTTGATTTTGATGATTGCTGTAAATCACCCTAAAGGTACAAAGAACGAAAGCAATTCACAACTGATTGGTATCTAAATCCTATCTATACAGCGCTGTAAATCACCCTAAAGGTACAAAGAACGAAAGCAATTCACAACTGACCCTAATGTTGATATACAGAAATTAGGGCTGTAAATCACCCTAAAGGTACAAAGAACGAAAGCAATTCACAACTGATATTTCTAAAAACTCATCTTCACAGCGGCTGTAAATCACCCTAAAGGTACAAAGAACGAAAGCAATTCACAACGGTGTAAATCCGAGAGCAACGAGGGAGTTTGCTGTAAATCACCCTAAAGGTACAAAGAACGAAAGCAATTCACAACTCGTATCTTTGTATCAACAAAAAAAAACAGCTGTAAATCACCCTAAAGGTACAAAGAACGAAAGCAATTCACAACCGACCCTAATGTCGACATTCAGAAATTAGGGCTGTAAATCACCCTAAAGGTACAAAGAACGAAAGCAATTCACAACAGATTTTTAATATAAGCCAACTGGAGTCCGGCTGTAAATCACCCTAAAGGTACAAAGAACGAAAGCAATTCACAACGCATAGGCGACATCGGCCTCAAACCTTTCGGGCTGTAAATCACCCTAAAGGTACAAAGAACGAAAGCAATTCACAACGTATAGGAAACCATAAAGGATAAGATTGGTGCTGTAAATCACCCTAAAGGTACAAAGAACGAAAGCAATTCACAACGTTGGGGTCTTTTTTAAGTTCACAATATTTGCTGTAAATCACCCTAAAGGTACAAAGAACGAAAGCAATTCACAACCTCTTTTCCGTAATCCTCTTTCTGGTCAGTGCTGTAAATCACCCTAAAGGTACAAAGAACGAAAGCAATTCACAACTTTTCAGTCTGTTGGTAATAATTACGGCGAGCTGTAAATCACCCTAAAGGTACAAAGAACGAAAGCAATTCACAACTATCAGGACGAAGAGTAATATACTCGTGTGCTGTAAATCACCCTAAAGGTACAAAGAACGAAAGCAATTCACAACCCCAGTATATGCCTTTCGGAAATGGTTCTGCTGTAAATCACCCTAAAGGTACAAAGAACGAAAGCAATTCACAACCGACTGGTGCCTAAATCCAATTTACACTGCGCTGTAAATCACCCTAAAGGTACAAAGAACGAAAGCAATTCACAACAATCCCGCCACTCCCGACAGCCTTCGTGTGCTGTAAATCACCCTAAAGGTACAAAGAACGAAAGCAATTCACAACGCGTAATTGGTCGCTTTTTTCGCAGGGTGGCTGTAAATCACCCTAAAGGTACAAAGAACGAAAGCAATTCACAACATTAAAGTTATATGTCAAAGTATTACTATGCTGTACCTGTTGGTTGAATTAAATTAGTGAATATTTT
>CAYZKZ010000067.1:0-16272 GCA_964479325.1 uncultured Muribaculaceae bacterium | reverse complement strand
TGTGCAACTTTTTCATTTATAAATATTTAGTTTTTTAATTCAACCAACGAGTTATATTTGTATAATCCCAACAAAGCGATCAATCTTGAAATGAACGGAACTTCGGAATATTCCTTGACAATCGTGGTGCCTGTCTTCAACGAGAAAGACAACATCCACAATCTTGAGAAGGCTCTGACCGCCTTCCTGCCAACCTGCAAAGTCAAAGCCTGCGTGTTGTTCGTGGACGATGGATCGACCGACGGCAGCCTAGACCTGATCAAAGAGATTTGCTCCCGCAATGAGAATCTCTTCTACATCAGCTTCGCCAAAAACGCCGGGCTGAGCGCGGCTGTCAAGGCCGGATTCGACTTCGCCTTCTCCGAATATGTCGGCTATATGGACGCTGATCTCCAGACGACTCCTCAGGACTTCAACCTCCTGCTTGACGGAATGAAGGACCACACGCTGATGACTGGCTACAGGGCAAAACGCAAGGACACGGCCTTCAAGAGAATCCAATCAAAAATAGCCAACGGCTTTAGGAATATGATGACAGGTGACGGGGCCAAGGACACCGGTTGCCCGTTGAAGATCCTCCGAACTGACGCAGCCAAGAGGATTCCGATGTTCAAGGGAATGCACAGGTTTCTCCCGGCTCTTGTCCTGTTGCAGGACGGAGCAAGTTTCGGGCAGGTGCCGGTAAGGCATTTTCCCCGTCAGGCCGGGAAATCCAAGTTCCATCTGTGGAACAGGCTTTGGGGGCCGTTCGCAGACTGTTTCGCCTACAGATGGATGAAAAAACGCTACATCAACTACACGGTCGGAGACAGCGACATCGAAACGGGCGGACAGAAATCAGAACAATAACCCAGCCAAAGGAATATGCCACATAATGCTTTCGACTGGACGGTTTTGCTGCTCGGACTGGCGGCGCAACTGTTCTTCGCCCTCAGGACAATCCATCAGTGGCTCAAATCCGAAGCCGCCCGCAAGACCGTCTCTCCGGTCTCCTACTGGATTTTCAGTGTGATTGGCGCTTGCCTGATGTTCGTCTATGGAGTGCTGAGAAATGACTTTTCCATCGTCCTCGGCCAGTTTATCTCCTACTACATCTACCTCTGGAACCTGAACGCCAACGGAATCTGGAAGAAAATGCAGGGGATCACCCGCGCGGTTTTGGCGCTTCTTCCGCTGGCAGCGGCTACGCTGCTGCTGAAGGACGCGGCGGAATATTCACAAAACTTTTTCCACAACAGCGACATTCCCGCCTGGCTCGTCATATTCGGTTCCGCCGGGCAGCTGATGTTCACGCTGCGCTTCATCTACCAGTTCGTCTTCTCGCACCGCAGGCACATCTCAGTGCTTCCAAAGGGCTTCTGGGTCATCAGTCTGACAGGGTCCTGTATGATCATCGCCTACGGAATCATCAGGCTCGACCTCGTGCTTATCCTCGGCCAGTCATTCGGCTTCGTCACATACATCAGAAATCTGATTCTCGGATCAGGCAACAAAGAATCCAAAGATGCGCAAAAATGACAGACAGCCCGCTCCGGGCAACATATTCAGCCGCCACCCTCTGGTGACGGTTTTCACTTTCTCCCTCATCTGCCTTCTTCCAGCGATTGTGACAAGGGATTTCACCCCATCCAACGAATTGAGGTACCTCAGCATAGCCGACGGACACATCTTCGCATTCTACAACCACGGAATCCCCTACGCCGACAAACCGCCGCTCTACTTCTGGATAGTTATGCTGTGCAGACTCCTGTTTGGGCACCACAGCTGCTTCGCCCTGTCCCTGTTCTCAATCCTTCCGGCTTTCGGAACAGTGGCCGTGATGGACAGACTGGTGATGAAAGGCAAGGGCGTGATGAACAGGATGGCGACAGCGATGATGACGCTGACCTGCGCGATGTTCCTCGGTACTATGATCGTCCTGAGGATGGATATGCTGATGTGTCTGTTCATCGTTCTGGCCATCGCCACGTTCTACCGGATGTACAGCGGAGACGGAGCGCGGAATTCAGACCCGGTGATGCTTCCGGTCTGGATCTTCCTCGCACTGTTCACAAAAGGTCCTGTGGGGCTGCTGATGCCGCCGCTCTCGATCGCCGTTTTCCTTGCCGTGAAACGGGACTGGAAAGGATTCGGAAAGTACTTGGGACTCAAGACCTGGGGAATAATCGCAGGTCTTGCGGCTGTCTGGCTCGGATGCGTATGGTTCGAGGGCGGAGCGGAGTACATCGACAATCTTCTGTTCAAACAGACCGTGGGACGGGCGGTCAACGCATTCACCCACGCCAAACCGTTCTGGTTCTATCTTGTCTCGCTTTGGTGGTGTCTCGCACCGTACTGCCTTCTGCTGATAGGCTCGCTCGTGGTCTCGCTGCTGCCGACTAAAAACACCTCCGGATCAACAGACCGCAAGCCAGCAGAAACCACGGAGGCCAAGCGCTCCGACTTAGAGATCCTGTTCCTGTGCGTAATCATCTCCACGGTAGCGATGCTGTCCTGCTTCAGCTCAAAACTTCCGATCTATCTGGTGCCGACCTTCCCGTTCTTCGCCTACCTTTTCCCGATTGTGGCAGAAAGAACCGGCGAGCGCCGGTGGATGCTCTGGGCGACAGGAATATTCTCGGGCCTTCTCCTTCTCATCGGAGCCGCGGCGCTGCTGATCCTCAGCGGAATTGTGAATATACCGTCGGTCAGCGGTATTCTGGCTGAATATTCCTTTGTCCGAGAGATTCCGGTCATCAACGCCGTCATCCTCCTCATCCTCGCCAACGCCTTGGGCATCTGTTTCTTGGTCAGACGGAAAAGTTGGAATATTCCTACATTCCTTCTTGGAGCGGGTCTTCTGCTCGCCGCATTCTCCGCCTCAGCCCTGATGAGGGAAATCAACCCATACCTGGGCTACGGAGCGATCTGCGCCAAAGTTCCGGAAGGCACGGATGTGGCAACCGTTTTCCTCCACAGGCCGGAAAACATCGACGCCTATATCGGCCGTCAGATCACAGACTACGGGAAGGACTGCTACAAGCTGCTCGAAGACATCGGACAGTCATCCGGAGACATCGACTCCACTTCCCTACCCGGCAACCCTTCGGCAAGACGGCTGACAATCATCACCCGCACCTCCAAAATCGAAGAGAACCCAGGACTTCAGGAAATCTTCCAATCCGGCTCTGTCCTTTACGCCGGCCCTTACTGCCTCACGACGGTGACTCTCCGATAAGGGAAACGAGGACAAAGAAAAAGGGTGCGTCCGAATCGGAACGCACCCTTTTTCAGTTATGTCCAACAGACTTATTGAGCCTTGGAGATCTTGATGTTGTCAAGGAAGAAACGGCCTGCTCCGGAAACGCCATAGTTGTACTCTCCGGTAAACTTGCCGGCGTCGTCGGTTTTGAGAACGCGGTTCATAACGACAACGAACCTTGTCTTGGATGTGGCTCCAAGAACCTTGACAGAGGAATGAGTCCAGAACAGTTCGTCCTTTCCCTGCTTCTGCTCAAGCACGTCACTGAATTTGGTTCCGTTCTCGAACTCACCGTCACCCTCGATCACGACCACAAGTTTGGTGTTGTCCACTGCGCCTGAACCCTGCACCATAGCGGCCCAGTCAAAGGCTACGTCCAGATTGACGGAACCAGTGATCCTAAGCTGCGGGAGACGCAGAGAAGTGTTGTTTCCTCCTGTTCTGTTGAACTTCAGGTAATGAGGCTGGAGATAGACCAGTTTGGCTGACGGAAGCATATCCTCGTAGCCCTTGGCCTTGAATGTCTCCAGGAAGCCCTTCTGCCAGTCAGCGTCACCATAGACATTAGGGGCCTCGGCTCCCTTGTTCTTGTCGCCGATTGTGTCGCCCACCTTCTTGCCCTCTGCGGCGGTGGCGTTGTAGGCCTCAACAAATGGCTTTACCCAGCTGAAGTCATCCTCGAAATAGACCCTCGGAGTACGGCCACCCTTTCCGGACTGGATCATAGGCTGAGAGTACTCATCCGCAGGATCGGTTACGGAAAGGCGTGCCGAGCCACCGTTGCGGGCGGTAAGCGCACCCTTGCCGTTGGCCTGCCAGTTGGCGGCGCAGACGAAACGGAACTCGTGGATCTCAGTGTTTTTGCTGTAGGTAACGGTCGTGTTGACAAACACATTCGTGCTGCCGTCAGCGTTCATAGCGTGGGTGTAAGTGATAGTCTCTCCCGGCTCATTGGTCGTCAGAGGAGTTCCGGCCACCTTCCATTCCTCGCCATCCTTATATTCAAGTCTCCAGAACTTATGTCCTGTGCCTGAGGTCCTGGTCTCGAAGGAGATGGTGACCACATCACCCGCCTTGGCAGGAGCGTTGCTGCAGAAGTACCAGTAGTCGCCAGGCCAAGGACCTGTCACGCGAGGGTTGTTGCCGCTGACATCAAGCTTGTATTTCTTGTTGGCGTCAGTTCCGGCGACATTGTAAGGAACATACTGGATGTAGCCATCGTTCTCGATAGGCATAACCTTTCCTGTCTCAGGGAATGTACTGGAGAAGTTGATGTTGTCGCCAAGATGCCAGATGACAGGGAGATAGCCGGTGCCGCGGGAGAATGCCTCCTGAGTCACGGTCACGACAGACTGGATGTTCTTCTCGGCATTGGAGAAGATGACGTGTCCGACACGAGGGCTTGTAGCCTTGTTGGCGGCGACGTTCACCTCAACATCAGACCAAGCGACCAAAGCCCTGGTCTGAGGGACAATCGTCAGCCAGTCAACATCCGTGGAGCTTTCGAACTCGACATTGGCCTGGACAGTCATCTTGATAGTGTTCTCGTCAGCGACAGCGCTCATAGAGTTACCCGTTGAGACACTGATGAACGAATCAAGTTCCTGACCGGCGGCGGACTGGACGATGTGGATGTTCTTTCTGGTGTCGGCGGACGCAAGGGTGATCACTGAATGACGGAGTTTGGAACTTGTGCTCGGCTCGCAGGTCACATTGACAGTGGTTTCCTCGCCAGCGGCGCCTTCAGTGACATCAAGGGTGAACCAATCCGAGTCATTTCCCTTGGTCAAAGTCCAAGGATTGTCGGACTCGATCGTCAGTTCGTAAGGCTTGTCCGGAGTTCCCTCAAATGTGATGACATCGTCGGAGACGGTCACCTTGGCATAGACAGGATCGGAATAAGGGATGTCGGAATCAGCGATCTTGATGTTGTCAAGATGCCAACGCTGCTGATCCGGAGTGACGGACTCATACTCTGCAGGACGGATGATGAAGCGGGTCGTGTTGTTGACTCCCTTCGCGGTCACGGAAGCGTGCTGCCACTCAAGATGACCCTTCTCCTGCGTGGTCACGAACGGATCACTGATCTGCGTGCCGTTGTCGAAGAATCCCTTGCCAGTGAGTTCGACCACAATCTGAACCTTGTCGATGTTACCGGAACCAGTCATATGGGCCGCCCAGTCAAAGTCAATATCGACGTTGATAAGCTCGTCTCCCTTAAGATCAAGCTTAGGCAGCATCATACCGTTGTTGTTATTGGCCGTGGCGGTGCTTGTCTTGCCGAACTTCCAGTAATACTTCTGAGGATAGATGACCTTATTCTTAGGGTTCAGATCCTCATAACCTTTTTCAAGCAAGGCTTCGAGAAGTTTCGACAGAGCGTCGTTGCTTCTAAGGTTAGGAGCCTCGCCGCCGGAGTTGTTGTCTCCCACAGAGTCATCAACCCTGACACCGGAAGCGTCGATGTAGGACTTCATCCAAGAGAAGTCATCGTAGAAATAGGCGTTGAGGCTATCGTTGATTCCGTTATCCTGCACATCTGTGACAGCAAGGGTCACAACTCCTTCGGAAAGACCGAGGACGTAGGCCTTGACAGAGATGTTGTGCATATTCACTGACACGATGTCCACTCCGCCTTCCCGCGGGTCGAGAAGAGTGATCGTAACCGGGACAGTCTGCTCAAACTTGAGGTCGTGGCCGAGAAGACCGGCGTCAACGGTGACATAAGTGACAGCGGAAGCCTTTGAAGGATCAAGATTGGAAAGCAGATCCACAGGCTCCGGACGGGTCACCTCGGCATTGGACTTGACAGTCACATCACCGGCCTCAAGGGCGGCGTTGCCATAAAGCGTGACCTTCTCACCAGCGAGCGAGACCTTGTCACCAATGGCGATCTCATCCTTGTAAGCGACATAGATCGACGCGCTCTCGTCCGTGGCCACAAAGCCGTCGGATGTCAACGCCACAACCTGAGCCTCAGCCACTTTGGCAAACTCACCGTCAGTGAGGTCGAATATTTCCGAGATAGGCATCTCCTCAACTCCGAGGTAGTTGTCACCCTCCTGATAGATCACAGTGCGGATGGAATAGCCGCGGTTGTTGGCGATGGTGACAGTTCCCTCGCGCGGCGCGTCCATCGCACCGTTCTTGACATTGTCGGTGACAGAGACCGTCACATCAACAGTGCTTGAGCCAGACATCGGGTCAACAGTGATCCAGTCCGCATCCACATCGATGAACCAAGACTCATCCGACGCGATGGTCAGCGTCTGAGACTCGGCGCCAATGGCTTCGAAAGTCAGACTCGACTCCGCAAGGAGGGCGCTCGGCTTGACAAGCTCGTCCTGGTTGCAACCGACAAGAGGCAAGGCCACGAACGCGGCGGCGCAGAGTCGTAATATATTCTTAAATATTCTCATAATATCTACGTTTGTAAGACTGATTAATTGTTACCTTCATCAGTGTCATCTCCGGTGTTGCCGCCAGAGTCAAGACCGTCATTCCAGCCTGGATTCTGAGCCAGATTCATATTCAGCTGCCTGTCTCCCACAGGAATAGGATAGAGGTAGTCCCTGTTTTCGTCGAAGACGCGGTTGAACTTATGGTAGTACTCCATAAAGCCGTGGTCGCCCTCGCTCAGAACGACACCGTCTGAATATGCCACATACTTGCCGTCAATCTCGATCTCCTGAATCTGGAAGAATGCGACAGTGTGGTCTTTTCCGTACTTTTCCATCTCTTTCTGAGCGGCCGGGTCAATCTTTGACGTGGCGTAAAGATAGACATCAGGGATTCCGTCACCGGTAAGGTCATAAGCCCCTGGAGCAGGGAAATATATTCCCCTCAAAGGCTGGGCGTAGCACTGTCCTTCCTTCCACCTTCTGATGTCGTCCCAGCGGCTTGAGAACTCAAGGCTAAGCTCGATGGCCCTCTCACGACGGACTTCAAGGATCTGCGCAAGATTGGACGGGTTGACCTGCCTGAGATTAAGGTAGCCATAGTCATCGGAAACGAGGAACGGATCGACTGTCAGTCCGTCCAGTTTCAGGTGAGGCATCCCAGCCCTGTCGCGGAGAAGATTTATTGTCCTGTCCACATCATCCTGGGTGAGGATGTTCAGTTCAGCCTTTGCCTCGGCGAAGATAAGGTAAGCCTCGGCGAGACGATAGACAGGCAAGTCATTGTAGGACATACTGGCCCTCTCGGCGGTAGGGATAGACTGATCCATAACATACTTGTCGATCTGGTAGCCGGTGCTTGTTCCCTCTTTGAGGTTAGGGCCACAGGATGTGCCTCTGTTTGAGGTGACTCTGACATAGGAAGGCAGACGTACAATCTTTCCCAGACGAGGGTCCCTGTCCTTCATCTCATCGACAAAAGACATTGTCTCCCATCCTTCCTTATCGGAGAAACGCGAGCCGTCCTTCATCAGGAAGCTGTCCACGAATTTCTTGGACATACCGGCTCCCCTTTCGATGGCGTACTGGGTTCCGTTGTGATAGCGGCCGATGGACTGGTCAAACCTGACGGCAAGGATAAACTCACCCTGATCGGCGTCCTCCTCACTGAAAAGAAGGCCGTAGTCGGAAGCCAGTTTGTAGAGTCCGCAGTTCATAACCTGCTCGGCGGCCTCGTAGGCAAGCTTGAGATAATCATCGGCAGATCTGCCGTCAGCGTAGGAGATTCCGTGGTACTTGCGGTAAGTACCCTCGAACAGGCAGAACTGAGCCTTGAGCATATAGGCCGCCCACTTGTTCACGCGGTAAGTGCTCACACCGGAAGGAAGTCCCTCAATGGCTTCGTCGATGTCATTGAGCATATTGGACATAACCAGTTCTCTGGTGTCGCGCGGCTTGTACAGATCCTCATCGGTTGATCCCGGTTCCTTGTCGTACCACGGAACGTCACCGAACTGCTTCACTTTCTCGAAATAGAACTTCGCGCGGAAGAACTTAGCCAAAGCGGAATACTGTTTGACAACGGCCTCGTCGCTGCACTTGTCCATATTCCCGAGCATAGTGTTGATCTTACGAAGGACTTTCCAGTTCCAACCGTTTGTACCCTCGCCGTTCGGCACTATACGGGTGTAGCCCAGCAACTCATCAGCCAATGAGCCTTTGGTGAAATTCAGGTCTGACTGGTCGTCATAAGGAGTGTTGGCGAACAGGCTCGCATAAAATGAGTTGGAGAACAATTTCATATCGTTCTCGTTACGGAAATAGTTTTCCGGAGCGAGCTTTGACTGAGGAGTGGTGTCGAGGAAATCACACGAGGTGACGGCCAGGGCAAGAGCCACTATAGGTAAAAGATATTTTTTCATATTCGTATTTCCTCCTACTTTAGAAAGTGATGTCTATACCGAACATAAACGTTTTCTGCCAAGGGTACGCAACGGCGTCGGAAGCGTCGCTGTTCGTGTACACACCATTGGAGTCAACAGATGTCTTACGACGGTAAGCGGATTCCGGATCAAGGTACTTGGTGTGCTTCTTGATCGGAGACCAATAGGCAAGGTTCTCTCCCGAGAAATAGAAACGGATCTTGTCCACGTGAATGACATTCGTCAGTTTCTTAGGGATAGTGTAGCCGACAGTAAGGTTCTTGAATCTCAGATACCTGATGTTCTGAAGGTAGCGTGTGTTGATAAGCCTAAGCTCACCTCCTGTGGAAGAATAGCCTCTCGCCCTTGGATAATAAGCGTCAGGATTCTCCTCTGTCCACACATACTTCATAAAGTCACGAGGCTGGAAAGTAGTGACATAAGGGTACGCATAAGGTCCCCAGAAGTTGATGTTCATTCCCGCAGGATACCAATAGTGGTTTCCTGTTCCCTGGAAGAAAGCGGAGACATCAAATCCTTTCCAGTCAAAGGCCAGATTGAATCCGTACTGGAGGCTCGGAAGCTGGTTTCCGATGATCTTGCGGTCACCAGGGTTGTCAACGGTGTTAGCACCATAAGAGAGCTTGTTGATTCCTCCCTCGCCGCTTTGGTCATTATCCAGATCGACATAACGAAGGTCACCGGCCAGGAAGCCACCGTGCATTCTGCCAGTACCGATCAAAGAAAGAGCGTCAAGCACATTTGCCTGATAGTTCTGTGCCTCCTCATCAGTGGCGAACAAGCCATCGACAACGAATCCCCACAACTCACCGATTCTCTGACCGACATAATAGTCGTTCAGACGCTTGTCAGGGTTGTTCGCATATCTGGTGATGTGTGAGACATAGTCGCTGACAGAACCTCTAACGCTGTAGTTGAATGTACTACCTGCGAGCTGGAACGAATCCCTCCAGCCAAGGGAGATCTCGTAGCCTTTGGTGCGGAGGTCAGCGGAATTCTCCTTAGGAGCCGACTCTCCATAGACACTTGGAAGGGCGTTGCCCTGAACGAGCATATTCTTTGTGTCCCTGATGTACGCCTCGGCTGTGAAGTCAAGTCTGCTTCTAAGCATCGAGACATCCACTCCGACATTGTACTGCTGTGAGGTCTCCCAGGTAAGAGAGGATGAGTTAGGGGCTGAAATGTCAGCCTTGCTCGCCTTGCTCGTGCCTTCACCAAAAGTGTAGTCCAAAGTACCCAGCGAGATAGTACGCATATAAGCGAAGTCGGACACATTCTGGTTACCGAGAGATCCGTAGGAAGCGCGGAGCTTGAGGTTGTTCACCACATTCTTGAGCGGAGCGAAGAAAGGCTCTTCCGAAACGCGCCATCCGGCGGAAGCTGACGGGAAGAATCCCCAGCGATGACCCTTGGCGAATCTTGATGATCCGTCATAACGGCCAGAGGCCTCGAAGAGGTAACGACCCTTGTAGTCATAGTTCATACGGGCGAAGAAACCCATCAGGGCATACTGGCTCTGACCGCCTGACAGATAAGTGATCGTGGCTCCGGTCTCATCCGGAACGACAAGGTCGAAGTCGTTGAGATACTCGTCGGAAAGGTTCTTCGCCTCCTCCTTGACATTCTTGTAGTGGTAGGTCTCAAAGTTGAAACCGCCCATAATCTTCAGGTTGTGAGCATTGTTGAATGTGTCCTCGTAGGTACCGAAGACATTGCCAGACAAGTACTCGTAGTTCCTGTTGCGCTCGGTAAGCTTGTCCTCACCGATACCGGTGACATAAGCCGAAGTGACACCAGGCCTGATGCCATAAGGCACGTTCACCTGACGGTGCATCTCGTCGCGGACAACCTTTCTGTAGGTGAAATTGGCCGTGAGGTTGAACTCCTTGACAGGAGTGATGACAAGCTCAGAAGTGTTGGTGAAGTTGAACTTCTTGTCATAGTTCTTGTGCTTGCCCATCGCAAAGATGATCTGACGTCCGTTAGCGACATTGTACTTCGAGTTGATCATAGGGTTGGAGTACAGTCCCGTTCCGTCCGGATTGAACAAAGGAAGCGAGGCCGGATTGTGACGAAGGTTGCGATAGACATCCTGAATGTCGTCACCACCGATCCAAGAATATTTCGAAGAATAGAATGATGTGTTGTTGGAGAACTTCATCATCTTGTTAAGCTTCGCGTCAATCTTGGCTCTGAGGTTGTACTTTCTGAAGACATCAGGCTCGGCGGCTTTCATCACACCGGTCTGACGATCGTAACCACCTGAGACAAAGTACTTGATGTTCTTGCTGCCTCCGCTGATGGAGACATTCTGCTGCTGAACCGGGTGCTGATCCCTGAACATCTCGTGGTACCAGTCAGTGTTGCAGTAATAGACCCACTGCTCGCGGCCACCACGGACATCCCTGACGACCCACGGACGGTCAGGATTCTCGGTCTTGTCGTTGACGCGGGCAAGAAGCTGAAGCATATCCGCCTGGGTGTAGTAGGTGTAATTGCCGGTTTCAGAGGCGCTCCAGAATTTGTCAAGAGTATAGACAGACCAGTAGCCCCTGTTCTCGTAATCAGTGGATGTGGTCGGCTCCTCCCAGCCCCAGCGTCCGTTGTAGCGGATTGTGGCCTTGCCGTCCTCGCTCGAACCATTCTTGGTTGTGACGAGGATCACGCCATAAGCGGCGCGGGCTCCATAGACGGCGGCCGCAGCGGCGTCCTTGATGACGGAGATGCTCTCGACATCGTTAGGGTTGACATCCTCCAGATCTCCGAGGGCGCCGTCAATCATAACGATAGGGTTGGCCTCGTTGATGGATGTGAATCCACGGATGTTCAGCTTGCCGGTGCTGCCCGGGTTACCTGACTGGGTCGTGATGTTGAGACCCGGAACGGAACCCTGAAGCATTGTGACAAGGTTGTGTGAAGAACGGTCCTTCAACTCCTTGTCGCCCACGACAGAGATGGCTCCGGTCAGGTTCACCTTCTTCTGTGTACCGTAACCGACCACGACTGTCTCGTCAAGCATCATATTGTCCTCCTCAAGGGTGACAGTGATGGATGATTGAGTGGCGGGAACTGAAACCTTCCTTGTGGTGTAGCCGAGGGACGACACCTCCAAGGTGACACTCCCGGCGGGAACCATCAATGAGAAAGTACCGTTTTCGGAGGTCATAGTTCCGTTGTTTGTTCCGTCAACAAGAACCGCGACCCCGATAAGAGGTTGCTGAGCGGCGTCGAGAACCTTTCCCGTCACCTCTCTCTGGTTCTGAGCGAAGGCGGCCGTGAGGCAAGCCAGCATCAGCGTCAGAGAGACAGCAAATGATTTTATGACTCTCATAAGGATGAAAATTTGGTTTGTATGTTATTAAACTCGTCGTTTGACAATTATCTTTTGGAGAAATCCTCGACCTTGAAAGCCTTCGGACGCTTCATTGTCTCTGTATAGACGTTGCCGAACTCGTCGGTAACCTTGATGGTCAGGTCAGTGTCTGCGTCGGGAGCGGTCACCTTGAAGAAATGATGCCACATCTCGGTGACAAAACCAGGCCGACCGCTGAGTCCGGAATCGTTGTACCTCTTGACTGAAAGCGCGGCGATGTGCAGCGGGTCGTAGGCGGATGTCCTCGTCCATTTCAGTTCATTGCCTTTCTCGTCCGTGACTTTCAGAGACCATTTGGAATTCCAGTTCCAGATGTTCAGAAGAACGACGTTGTCACTGTTCTTAGGATATGCATCAACGTACTTTCCAAAGCCCTTTGTGGTGAGTTCCGCATTGTCCTTCGGCATTTTCGGAACGTCGTCGTAGGAGAACGAGACCTGATTGAGGTCATAGCTCCTGAACTGGTAGCTCTCGTCCCAGGCAGTGGCCTTGAACTTCCACTTGATGTCAGTGCCGTCGATGTCCCAGATGCTGTAACCGGCAGGAGATCCGTCCGTGCCGACATAGACCCCGGATGTCAGGTTGCCCGACCACCACCAGGATCCGCAGATGGAACCGGCGTTATGCTCGTACGTGTTGTCCCCGGCGAAAACCTTGGACTCGGACGGATTGACGTTGAAGATAACGTGGGTGTGTCCGGTCACGAAATGAACCTTGTAGCCGTCAAGAACGGCCAGAAGTTCCTTTGTGTTGTCCGTGCTGTGGTCAATCTTATAGAAGTCTCCGGCGATCGGATAGAAGATCTGGGCGTGAGTCGTGATGATCAGAGGTGTTGACTTGGAGACATATTCCAGATCCTTCTTCAGCCATTCAATCTGCTCCGAAGTAAGATTCTTTGTGTAATTCCTGCTTGTCGTGCCGTCGTAGGACGAACAGTCAATGTCGTCCAGAACCACGTAGTGGATCTTTCCGATGTTGAAGGAATAGAACGTCGGCCCAAGGTTTTTCACATAGCTCGTAGCGGCATCGAAGTCATTGAAAGCCTGATAGTCATTGTCGTGGTTGCCCATCGTGTGGAAGATCTGCAATCCGGTGACATCCTTGTTTATCTCTTCAAGGTACTCCGGGAAACTGAACTTGTTCCTGTACCAGTAGAGATCCCACGTCATATCCCCAAGTGTCATTCCGTACATTTTCTCGGAACTGTGGGATGACATATAGTTCATAAGGTCGCTTGCGAAAACCCTGAACTGAGCCTTGTCACTTGTCCTGTTGGCAAGGTGCATATCCCCGAAGAAGAGCATCTTGTACTTGTCCTGACCAGATACCTTGGTCAAAGAAAAGTCTTTCCGCTCCATCTGCGAGGCCTTGGCCGTAAGATAGGAATAGAACTGCGGCAGAACGCCCTGTGAAGGCGTCTCGTAGCCGCTTGGCACGGAGATGAAGACATAGCCCCATTTCTTCGCGGACTTGAGCTGGTATATTCCTTTTTCATTTGTCTTGGTGACCAGGACACCGTCGGAGACAACCACGCCAGGCACTCCCGCACCGTCACAGACAACATAGCCCCAAACGTTCGTTCCTTTGTCTGGAGTGAACTCAGGATCAGTCTTTTGAGTGATGGAAAGTGTCGTCTCTCCGAAGGATTTTTTCTTCTGTCCTCTTCTGATATAGACCTCGTACTTTCCCTCAACAGCGTTCTGAGGAAGCCTTACGAAGAACTCGCTTTCAGAGACACTTTCGATCTGGCATACCATTGTCCCGAACAGGAACTCGTCAGTCTGAAGCGGAGCCTTTTTCTGAAGGACACGAAACTTGATCTGTCCCCCGGCCTCCGCCTCGATCTTGGTAGGAAGCGAGAACAGTATCTCCGACACATCACCGGAACCGTCGTCACCCTTTTCGTTGCCTCCGCAACCAACCAGCGATCCAAGGCAGAGGGCCGCCAAAAGGAAGAACGACACAAATCGTATAAAGAAGTTTTTTCCCATATAATGAATATCTAAGTTTTTATTAAACGACGAGTTTAGCAAAAGCTAAGCGTTGGACTTAGCGAGTTTCCGCTCGCTGCTGATCAGCAGGGCACAGAGGAAGACTCCTATCAAAGCGCCGACGGCCACGGAAAGCATAGCTGTGTCCCAGGAACTTCCGACAGCGATTCCGCCGACAAGGATCTTCGAGCAGACAGCGTCACCGAGAAGGTAGCCGAACAGACCGACGAACCCGGCGGCCGTTCCGGCGGCGTTCTTAGGGACAAGGTTCAAAGCCTGCACGCCGGTCAGGGCGACAGGGCCGTAGATGAAGAAGCCGATCATACACAAAGCGATGTAGATCAATGTCTTCTGCATAGCCGGAGAAGCCGAGATGACTCCCGATCCGACCATCCAGTAAAGCAGCACGCCGATCAGGCAGAAGAACATACAGATCACGTTCATCGGAGCGCAGCGGCCTTTGAATATCTTGGAAGTGGCCCATCCGCAGGCAAGTGTGCCGACGGCTCCGACAATGTTGTGGACTGAGAAAGCCACCTTGCTCTCGGCGGCGGTCATTATGGCCTTTTCCTGAAGATAGGTAGGAGCCCAGTCTCCGATGCCGTAGCGTACCATATAGACCGCGACATTGGAGATGGCAACCACCCACAACAACTTGTTCTTGAACACATAATCGACAAAAAGCGTCTTGAACGGAAGTTTCTCGTCAGCAGAGCCTTTGGACTTGATTCCTGACCAGTCCTTTCTCCAATCCTGCACGGACGGAAGACCGCAGGACTCAGGAGTGTCGCGGATGGCCCACCAGCAGAAGACGGCGATGAGGATGGCGATGACGGCAGGGAATATGAAGTCTCCCCTCCAGCTCTGCGTCACCCCGAAGGCATCGAAGATCATAACACCCGCGATGGCGAGGAAGCCAAGTGAGAAGCTGCCGATGGTGTGCGAGACATTCCACACGCTCATCTTGAAACTACGCTCGTTCTGGCTGAACCAGTGCGCCATAATCCTGCCGCAAGGAGGCCAGCCGAAACCGCTCAGCCAGCCGACAACCAGCATAAGGGTGAATATAATGACGGTGTTGACCGTGGTGTTCGTTCCGAAAGGCACGAGACCCGTGAGGATCATCGTGAGTGCGGAAAGCACGAGGCCCACGCAAAGGAACTTCCTTGCGTCCGAACGGTCGGACACACTGCCCATAATGAACTTGGAGAAGGCGTATGCGATCGAGACAGCCGACATCGCAAGACCGGCCTTTCCGGCGTCGATGATCCCGTCGTGGATCATATCAGGAGCGGCAAGAGAAAGATTCTTACGGACAAGATAATAGGCCGCATAGCCGAAAAACGCACCTAAGAAGACCTTGGTGCGCATAGCCTTATAGGTTTTGTCCACCTTGTCCTCTGACAATGGTTTGCCCGCCTTTGGCGGATCAAGAAAACATGACATAAATATCTTTTATCAATTATTTGGACTTTTCAGGAGTCTCCTTGAGCCATCTGACGCATTTGGTTCAGACCTGCATTTCAAATGATTCAATTCAACCTCTTAATCTTGCAAATATATTCATTTAAGCATAAAAAACAAAATACTTTTGCTCCTGGACAGGGACATCTGTCGCTTCGACAAGCTCAGCGACCGGAAGAATACGCCCAACCACCGAGCCAGGATACGCTCGGTCGCTGAGCCTGTCGAAGCGCCGGGCAAAAAATAAAGGGCAGTCGGATCGACCACCCTATGAAGTTTTCATCGTAAAAGAAACGTCTATTGTCAAACGAAACGACTTATGAGCAAAAAGCGAACCACAAACCCGCTAAAATCTGATGTGATGCACAAACTCCTTCTTGGAAGGAATGAGCAAAGATGACTTCAGTCCTATCTTCTTGAAATTAATCTCATTCAGGTCAATGCACCTGATGCCTCCGTCGTACATCGAGCGGTAGTAGAACTTAAGGCCGGACAGGTCACTGACGCAGGTGCACTGCGTGGCGCTCGGAATGTCGGCCGGAGTCTCCCCCACCGCGAACTGCGCCCCGACCGGAATCTCCATTGATCCAAGAATATGAAAGGCCTGGAAGACGCATCCCTCGGCATTCGGCTTCTCCGGGGCGGTGTTCTGGAAGAAAGCGGCGCGCACGAACCGGGAAGGCGGGGTGAAATCCCCAGGCAGACCCAGCATACCGCTGCCTCCACCGAAAGAGGACAGGGACATATTCCCAAGGCTGTGCGGGTCGGTGCGTCCCGGAAGCAGATTGACGTAGTTGTTGAGATTGGTGAGCTGCCAGTCGAATGACGGAGCGTTTGTCAGCACGCCGACGGTGTTCTCGTA
>CAYZKZ010000066.1:0-16394 GCA_964479325.1 uncultured Muribaculaceae bacterium | reverse complement strand
AACGGAAGTCATTCCGATTTTCTTTCCAATTAATCCAGGCATTGGTTTAATTAATTAATTGTGAATAAATTACACTATTCCGCACTTTTTTGCGGACTGCAAAGGTAGCGATTTTTTTTCAATTAACAAAGTTTTCCACAGCCCTACTCCCTAATAATCAGAGAAATCGTTATCTTTGCACCTCGAAAAGAGACAAAGATGCTTTTGAATATCTTCGGATTCCTGAACCTGTCGTTCGCGGACATCATGGACATACTGATGGTCGCCACGTTCATCTACCTGGCGTTCAGATGGATAAGAGGATCGGCGGTGATGAATATATTCGTCGCCGTAATATTCCTTTTCTTCCTGCGGGTGATTGTCGCCGCCTTCAATATGAAGCTGATGAACGCCCTGTTAGGGACATTCATCGATGTCGGTGTCATCGCGCTCATCGTGATATTCCAGCCTGAGGTGCGGCACTTCCTGATGAAATTAGGCTCGCGCTACGGGGTGGCCGGAAAAAGCCGCGACTTCTTCAACAAACTGCTCGGTGTCCAGGAGCAGAAGATGGCCGGAGGGACGGTCAACGAGATCGCCGAGGCTTGCAGGGCGATGTCGGCCGACAAGACCGGAGCGCTGATCGTGTTCCCGCGCAAAGACTCGCTCGACTTCATCATCGAGACGGGGGACATTGTGGATGCAAAAGTCACCAGAAGGTTGATAATGAACATATTCTTCAAGAATTCCCCGCTGCACGACGGAGCTATGATCATCAGCGCCGACAGGATCGTGGCCGCGCGCTGCACCCTGCCCATCACGGGACGCACCGACATCCCGGCGCACTACGGAATGAGGCACAAGGCGGCGATCGGAATCTCGGAGGAGACGGACGCTGACGTGGTGGTGGTCTCGGAGGAAACCGGGGGAATCTCCTTCGTCCGCGGAGGCAACATCCGAAGCATCAACAACATCAATGAACTTAAACTTCTTCTCGGAGCCGGCGAGGGAACCTCGGAGGAAAGGCGGGGACAGGAAGAGAAACAACAATCATAAATGAATATGCCGGAACACGGAACAGAGATAGACGCCAGACTGGAAAGCAAGTTGGGATTCGACAGGGTCAGAACCTTTGTGGCCGACAGATGTTCCACTGAATATGCCGTCGAGAGGGTGGCGGAGGAG
Organism: uncultured Muribaculaceae bacterium; assembly: GCA_964479325.1. Taxonomy (GTDB): domain Bacteria; phylum Bacteroidota; class Bacteroidia; order Bacteroidales; family UBA932; genus Cryptobacteroides. Next base: position 15,230 of record CAYZKZ010000066.1, on the reverse strand, counting down.
ACTTTCACCAATGATCCCAAGGAAATAGCGGCGAGACTCGCCCTCACGGACGAGATGAGGCTGGTCGTGATGTTCGAGGAGAACTTCCCGACCAACGGCTACATCGACTGCCTTGATTTCCTGAAACCGCTGGAGAACACGGGCTACACCATCGACCTTCTCTCCCTCGGCAAACTGCGGACAATGGTCGAGACCGTGCGCAGGCTGACCAACTTCTTTATGTCCATCAAGGACGGGGTCTATCCAAACCTTAAAAGGATGACCGCCCCGGTGATGAGTTTCCCGGAGGTGCAGCGCAGGATCGACACCATCCTGGACAAGTTCGGGGATGTCAAGGACACGGCCTCGGACAAACTGCTGGAGATAAGACGGTCGATCAAGGCGAAGGAAGGGGCTATCTCAAAGAGAGCCAACGCGATCCTTAAGCAGGCGCAGGCCGACGGACTCGCCGACGAGGATGCGGGAATCTCCGTGCGCGACGGCAAGCTTCTGATTCCGGTCAATAGTTCCAGCAAGAAAAAGCTTCCGGGATTCGTCTATGACACCTCGGCCACAGGCAAGACAGCCTTCATCGAACCGGCAGAGATCATCGAGATAGAGAACGAGATAGTCACCCTGCGGGCCGACGAGGCTCAGGAGATCCAACGGATTCTCTCGGCGTTCAGCGACTTCGTGAGGCCTTACGTCCCGGATCTCATCAACTCGGCCGAATACATCGGCGAGATAGACTTCCTTGTGGCAAAGGCACAGGTGGCTCTGGACTTCAAGGCCGGAATGCCGATCATCTCCGACAACGGGGAGATGAACCTGCGCAAGGCCAGGCATCCTCTTTTGGAAAGGGCCCTGCGCAAGGAAAAGAAGGAGATCGTGCCTGTCTCCATCCGCCTGACTCCGGACAAGCATATTCTTTTGATCTCAGGGCCTAACGCCGGAGGCAAGTCAGTGTGCCTCAAGACGACGGGGCTGCTTCAGTATATGTTCCAGTGGGGAATGCTCGTCCCGACTTCCGAGACTTCGGAACTTCCTGTGTTCGACCGCATTATGGTCAGCATCGGAGACGACCAGAGCATCGAGAACGACCTCAGCACCTACAGTTCTTTCCTTGAGGATATGAAGACTATGCTCGGAAAGGCCGACGACAAGACCCTGATCCTGATCGACGAGTTCGGTTCGGGAACAGAGCCGGCCGCCGGAGGGGCGATCGCCGAGGCGATCCTCAGCGAGATGGACCGCAGAGGTGTCTATGGAGTGATCACGACCCACTACACGAATCTTAAACTCTACGCCTCGGGTTCCGAGACCGGGGTCATCAACGGAGCGATGCAGTTCGACGCCGCCAAGATCCAGCCGTTGTTCAAGCTGGACATCGGAATGCCGGGCAACTCGTTCGCTTTCGAGCTGGCCCGCAAGATGGGGCTTCCGGAAAGCATCGTGAAGGATGCGGAAAGCAGAGCCGGAGAGGAGTTCGTGGGGATGGAGCGGAACCTGCGCAGAATCGTGCGCAACCGCCGGGCCCTCGACGAGAAACTCCAGAGGATCAAGAACACGGACAAGACACTTGAGAACATCACCGAGCGTTACCAGAAGGAGCTTGAGGGACTGAAACAGACCAAGAAAGAAATCATCGACCAGGCCAGGAAAGAGGCTCAGGAAATCGTCCAGGGGGCGAACAAGACCGTGGAGAACACAATCCGCACGATCAAGGAGTCACAGGCCGACAAGGAAAAGACCTCCGACGCAAGAAAGGAACTTCAGAACTTCGTGGCCTCGCTCCAGATGAAGAAGGAAAGCGACAGGAAAAACCACGACGACTACATTGAGAAGAAACTCAAGCAGTTAGAGGACCGGAAGTCTCGCCGCAACGCCCGCGGTGGAAAGCGGCAGGACGACAGCAGGACGGAAGACACCGCAGAGCAGTTCCGCGGCGGGGTGCTGAAAGTCGGCGAGAAGGTGCGGGTCAAAAGCAACGGAATGGCGGGCGAGATAGTCCGCGTCTCCAACAAGGCGGTGACCGTCGCGATAGGCAACATCACCAGCAAGATGCCTCTCGACAAAGTGGAGCGGATCTCTTCCAATGAATATAAAGCCGCGGTGAAGGAGTCCATCAAGCCTCGCTCTACGCAGGACGATTCCGGTCTCCGGGAACGCAGGCTGAAGTTCTCTCCGGAACTTGACGTGCGCGGGGAGCGGGTCTCCGACGCTCTGGACATAGTTGTCCACTACATCGACGATGCGATTATGCTGAACATCGGATCTGTGCGGATCATTCACGGCAAAGGCACGGGAGCGCTCAGGGACGAGCTTCAGAAATATCTCAGGACGATTCCGGGAGTCACATCCGTCCGTGACGAGCAGGTTCAGTTCGGCGGCTCGGGCGTGACGATCGTGACTTTGGGATAGGAACTTGACCTCAACAAAACTATGAAAGACTCGGAAAGACAGATGACACCGCGGATGACGCTGGGACAAAGAGGCGAGGATCTCGCCTGCGGGTTCCTGTCAGGCCAAGGCCACACCATCGTGCGGAGGAACTACAGGTCTGGCCACCTCGAGATCGACATCATCACTTTGGACAGGAATGGTGTGCATTTTGTTGAGGTCAAGAGCCGGACAGCGCCTGTGGAGGTGTCTCCAGAGGAGAACGTGACGGTCTCCAAGCAGAGAAAGGTGGCGGAGGCGGCGAAAAGATACCTTCGGACAAGCAAGGACGAGGGGATCTCGGAGGATCTGGAGATAAACTTCGATGTCGTGGCCGTGACGTTTGACGGAGGGAAGGAGACTGTGGAGTGGTTTCCGAACGCGTTTTACCCGATGTTCCTCTGAAGAGGCACTTCGGCAGGCTCGGTGACCACACTTCGACAAGCTCAGTGACCGCACTTCGGCAGGCTCAGTGACCACACTTCGGCTGGCTTAGTGACCGCACTTCGGCAGACCCAGTGACCTCGCAGCGGATGGCTCAAGGAAAGGAATGGCACAAACCGGTCGCTGAGCTTGTCGAAGCGGGCTTGTCGAAGCAAGCCTGTCGAAGCGACAAAAAGAACATACACAAAGCACTAAGATACAATGAACAACAATAACCGCTACTGCATCATAATGGCCGGAGGCGCAGCCAACCACTTCTGGCCGGTGAGCAGAGAGTCGAAACCCAAACAGTTCCTCGACATAACAGGCTCCGGGAAATCCTTCATCAGAGCTACCTACGAGCGATTCTCCAAGATAGTCCCGCCGGAGAACATCATCGTCGTCACATTGGCCAAGTACTCCGGGCTGATCAACGAGCAGATCCCGGAACTTCCCGAAAGGAATCTCCTGCTTGAGCCCTACGGCAGAAACACCGCCCCCTGCATCGCCTTCGCGACCTACAGCATCCTCAAGCGAGACCCCGACGCGACCGTCATAGCCACCCCGGCCGACCACATCATCAAAGACGAGGACAAGTTCAAGTCCGCGATAATGAAGACAATGGAATATGCCGAAAGCAACTCAGTCCTGATGACCCTCGGAATCCATCCGACCGAACCGGACACAAGCTACGGCTACATTCAGGCGACAGGCGGCAAGGACTCCTCATCATCTGACACCCCATTGAAAGTCAAGACATTCACGGAAAAACCTGACAAAGCCCTGGCCGAAGTTTTCTGCAAGACCGGCGAATTCTACTGGAACTCAGGAATATTCATCTGGAAGGCCTCGGTCATCAGGGAAGAGATGGAGAAATATATTCCCGATGTCACATCGTCCTTCGCCGGTTGGGAAACCGCCCTTGGCGGCGGTGGCGAGCAGACTTTCCTGGAAAAGGCCTACGCCGACTGCCCGAAAGTCTCCATCGACTACGGCGTTATGGAGAAAACGGACAGGGCCTGGCTCTACTGCGGGGATTTCGGATGGTCGGACATAGACAGCTGGGACTCCCTTTTCGGCAACATCGACGGAAAGACCAAGGGCGACAACGTCATCCTGACCGACAAGATACTGACCGAGGATGACAAAGGCAGTATGCTGGTCAGCAAGAACAAGAAGAAACTCTACGCCATCAAAGGGCTTAAGGACTACGTGGTCATCGACACCGACGATGTCCTCCTGATCTGCCCAAAAGACGACAAGCAGTTCAAGGACTTTATCTCCGGCCTCGGAATGCCGGAGTACGAGGACTACCGCTAAAATCCTGCGCGGCAGGTGAATATGCCCCCGGAGCGAAACAACAAGTGACCGGAAATCAAGCGTTTGAGAACCACGCTTTGATTTCCGGTCACTCGTTCAGGATATTCTTTGGACCGCTACTTCTTCAATGTCTTGAAGAGGGTGGAAAGGGTATTGGCGGCGGTGGCCACATCCTTGGCGGCGGAAACAGCGTTAGAGGTGTTCTTGGATGAAGCTATCTTAGAGAGAGCCTCCGTGGCGGCTGACTTGGCGGCCTTTCCGGCTGCGTCCTTGGCGGAAGTCTCCAAAGAAGAGAGATCCAGTCCGGCCAGTTTGGTCAGGCTGCCGAGGACATTGGCTGAATTACTTGTGTTCACAAGCTTGCCGGAGCCGGAGATAAGTCCCTTGACAAAATTCGCCGTGTTCTCGGAAGACTTCAGACCCTTGACATTGTTGGCCAGAGTGACCATATTCACAATGTTCGTCGGGTTGGACATATCCAGCTTGCCGTTGCTTTTGTACTGGGTGTAGAGCGCCAGAAGAGCCTTTCCAGCGGCGGTTCCGTTGTTCTTGGTGAGTGATGTGGATGTGGTCTGCGAGGCCGGAGCGGACACAGATGACACATTGGCGCGGCAAGGAGCCGCAAGGATGATCGCCAGCGCGGCGACCGCAAAGATTTTAAACGCTTTCATCTTAGCAATGATTTATTAAGAAGTATTCTTCAAAACAACATTACAAAAATACTGCAAAAGTTTGAGAAGCGGCCAAATAAAAATCACTACTTCGCGAAGGCGTAGGAGAAGCCGTTGATCTGATTCCAGGCGCCGCGGGTGAAGTCAGGGACCTCGACAGGGGCGTTGCCGTGCTCGATGGAAATCTTTCCAAGCTCGGTCAGGCAGCACCACTCGGCCATATCATAGACATCTATGTCGAGCGGAAGACCGTTCCTAAGGCAGTAGATAAGCCTGTAGTCCATAATGAAATCCATTCCGCCGTGGCCGCCGACCTCCTTTGCGAGAGCCTCAAGCTCAGGGGTAAGGATAGGGTTACGGTTCTCCTCCATCAGGCTCTTGAGCCTGTCTCCGGAATAGACCACCTCGCGGCCCAGGTTCTGGAAGTCAGTGGAAGTCCCCTCGGTGGCGTTCTCGCGGAGGCACACCTGCTGGACAGGATATTTCCCGACATAGCCGTCGCTGCCGACGATCTGGTACATCCTGCTGTAAGGACGCGGGGTCATCACATCGTGCTCCACAAGGATAGTCTTGCCCTTCTCTGTGGTGATCATCGTCATCGTCAGGTCACCGTTGTTGAAATCCTCGCATTTCTCACCGGTCTTGGCCTCGACGTGCTTAGGGCCGTTGACAGCCTTGGTCTCCATCGCCACGAGAGTCTTGAAACGGTCACCCCTGTGGATGTTCATCACCTGGCAGACAGGGCCGAGGCCGTGGGTAGGATAGACATCACCCTTGACAGCCTGGTTGAAATCGAGTCTCCAGTTGTTCCAGTAGGCGTTCCAGAACGGATCAAGGTTGTGGTGGTACGATCCCTCTCCGTGGATGATCTCGCCGAGAAGTCCCTTCTGAGCCATCGTCAGGGCGGTCATCTCGAAGAAGTCGTAGCAGCAGTTCTCCAGCATCATACAATGCTTGCGGGTCTTCTCGGACATATTCACAAGCGCCCAGATGTCCTCAAGGGAAGCGGCGGCAGGCACTTCGACGGCCACATTCTTGCCGTGTTCCATAGCGTAGAGGGCGATCGGAACGTGATGTTTCCAGTCGGTGCAGATGTAGATGAGGTCAATGTCGTCACGCTCGCACATCTCCTTGTAGGACTCGGTGCTTCCGGAATAGCCTGCGGCCTTAGGGAGACCCCTGTCCTCCAACGATTTCTGAGCCTTCTCGACACGGTCAGCCTCAACATCGCAGAGGGCGGTGATCTTCACGCCCGGAATGTAGGTGTAGCGCTCCACGGCGTCAGAGCCGCGCATTCCGATACCGACAAAACCGACACGCACGGTGTCCATCGCCGGAACAGTCAGACCAATGACATTCTCCTGACCAGCCGGGCGGGCCGGAGTGTCAACTTTCACAATCTCCACACTTTTTGTGGAAGAACACGAGGCCGCCAGCAGCATTAGAGCGGCGGCAAGTAATGCTTTAGTTTTCATAGCCTCAAATATAGTCATTTTCCGTTGGATAGAAAATCGTAAAAAAATCACTAATTTTACCGAATATATCGAATCAAATGACGAATATGACACTGAAACACTTCTTTTCAGCGGCAGTGATGTCGTTATGTCTGCCTCTGGCCGCGGCCGCGGTTCAGAAAAACTGGTCACTGACATCCCCCGACGGGAGGATCGTGACGGAAGTCTCCGCCGGAGACGGGTTGAGATATTCAGTCAGCCGCGACGGCGTCAGGCTGCTTGACCCATCGGAGATTTCGATGACTTTCGCTGACGGGACGGTCTTCGGCGGAGGTGACAAGGTCCGCAGGGCGAGAAAGGGAAGCAACGATGTCAGGGACATCCCGGCGATGAACTACAAGAAGGCGGCCGTGAATGATGTCTATAATTCCCTGACGCTTGAGTTCAAGGGCTACAATGTGGAGTTCCGGGCGTTCGACGACGGCGTCGCCTACAGGTTCGTCTCGACGGCCAAGTCCGGGGAATTCACTGTGACCGACGAGCTTACCGAGTTCAATTTCGCCGAGGACTGGACAGCCTGGGTGCCTTATGTGAGCGGCAGTGAGGAGAAATCCATCGAGCAGCAGTTCGTCAACTCGTTCGAGAACACGTACGAGCATATTCATTTGTCAGAGATCTCGCCTGAAAGGCTCGCCTTCCTTCCGATGACGGTTGACGCGGCCGGCGGGGTCAAGATCGTCATCACCGAGTCGGATCTGCTCGGCTATCCGGGAATGTTCCTCAACGGGCAGGGCGGGAAGTGCCTGAAAAGTGTCCGCGCGCCATATCCTGTGGGACTGCGTCCGAACGGGGTCTATGTCTATCAGGATATGGACTACGCCGACTACATCGCCAAGGTGGAGGCCGGACAGAAGTTCCCGTGGAAGGTCATCGGAATCACTCCGGACGCCAAGTCGCTGATGGATCTGGATTTGGTCTGGCAGTTGGCCACACCGGCGGACGAGGGCAAGGACTGGAGTTGGGTCAAGCCGGGAAAGGTGGCCTGGGACTGGTGGAACGACTGGAATCTGTACGGAGTCGATTTCCGCGCGGGGATCAACACCGAGACCTACAAGTACTACATCGACTTCGCCGCCGCCCACGGCGTCGAGTACATCATTATGGACGAGGGCTGGGCGCAGAAGGCCAAGGCTAACCTGTTCCTGATCAATCCTGACATCGATTTGGAGGAGTTGGTCTCCTACGCCGACGGCAAGAATGTCGGCATCATCCTCTGGGCGAGCTACAACAGCATCGTGAAGAATCCGGAGAAGGCGATGAGCCACTACTCGAAGATGGGATTCAAGGGATTCAAGATAGACTTCATCAACAGGGACGACCAGCAGGCCGTGCAGTTCTGCGAGAGGATGGCGAGAATCGCCGCCGAGAACCATCTGCTGATTGATTTCCACGGGGTTTACAAGCCTGCCGGAATCCAGAGGACCTACCCGAACGTGCTCAATTTCGAGGGCGTGGCCGGACTGGAGCAGCTGAAATGGTGTCCTGAGGGCTACGACGAAGTCACCTACGACGTGACGATCCCATTCGTCAGGATGGTCGCCGGACCGATGGACTACACCCAGGGGGCGATGCGCAACGCCACCAGGAAGAACTTCCGCTCGATCGGCTCGGAGGCGATGAGCCAGGGAACCCGTTGCCGCCAGCTTGCCGAATATGCCGTCTTCGAGGCTCCGCTGACAATGCTCTGCGACTCACCTTCCAACTATATTAACGAGCCTGAGTGCACAGAGTTCATAGCGGAGTTCCCTACCGTCTGGGACGAGACAATTCCTCTTCTCGGCGAGATCGGTGAATATGTCGCCGTGGCCCGCCGCAGCGGTGAGACTTGGTACGTCGGGGCGCTGACGAACTGGGACGCCAGAGAACTCTCTCTTGACCTGAATTTCATCGGTGGCGGGCAGATGACCGTCTTTCAGGACGGAATCAACGCCGACCGGGCCGCCAAGGACTACAAGAAAACTTCCGCAAGGATTCCGGCGGACGGAATCGTAAAGATTAAAATGGCTCCCGGCGGGGGCTGGGTGGCGAAAATCACCCGATAATGAAGTTTTGGTTTATGAGAAATTTATTTTTGCTGATGGCGGCGGCCGCCTTGCTCCTCTGCGGGACAGAGGCCACGGCCAAGAAAGAGAAAACCAGCCTGATGTCGTTCAACATCAGAATCCAGTTCCCGGCGGACACCGGAAAGTACAACTGGGAGAGCCGCAAGGACGGATGTGTCAAGGCCATCAAGAAACACAACCCGGACATTATCGGGTTGCAGGAAGCGACCGTCGGACAGAAATCCTTTATAATGAAGGAACTGCCCAAGTACATTATGATCGACGGAAGCGCCAAACCCGGCACATTGGGCGAAGACTCGGCGGAGGACTTCAACCCCATCCTGTTCCGGGCCGACAAATTCGAGCTGCTCGACTACGGGACATTCTGGCTCAACGAAGACCAGACCCACGGAGCGAAAGGCTGGGACGCTGAATATGTCAGGACGGCCAACTGGGTGAAGCTGAGCTTCAGGAAATCGGGACAGATAATATTCTATTTCAACACCCATCTGGACAACATCGGAGCCAGGGCGCGCCAGGAGGGTTCGGCGCTGATTGTCGAGAAGGTCAAGGAGATAGCGGGAGACAACGCCCTTGTCCTCCTTTCCGGAGACCTGAACACAACCAGTGACGACAAGACCATCAAGCCTCTGACAACGTACTTCAAGGAGGCCTCCAAGACCGTGAAGAACGCCGACCGTACACCTACATTCAATGATTTCGGACGCAAGGGCGCAAAGGCCATCAGCATCGACCACATCCTGTACAGGAACGTGGAGGCCGAGACCTTCGATGTCGTCAATGAACAGAAGTATGGAATCCGCTACATCTCCGACCACTATCCTGTAGTCTCTGAGTTCGTCATCACCTTCTAAAGAATCAGACGCGGTCTTGGTCAAGGAGGCGAAGGGTCACGGCGGACTGAACAATGTCACTGTGATCGCAGCTGATGTCCTGAAAATGTGAGTAATTGAAAATCAAGCGATATGGCGATAAGCATAAAACCAAGAAAGACAGACTCCAACCTGTTCTGCTGCAGCAAATGGTGGGGCAATCCGGATCTTCCGCCACAGGCGGAGTACCCGCTGATGAAAGTAGTGGAGGATGACGGAAGCGAGGGTGAGTACCCTCTGACGTTCATCTGTCAGATCGACTGCGCGGACATCGCTCCGTTCGACAAGGAGGGACTTCTTCCTCACGAGGGGATGCTCTATTTCTTCGCGGCCATCGATGACTTCATCGGCTACGAGTCCCCCGAGCATTTCCGTCTCGGCAAATGGCCGAAAAAGGCTGTCAAGGTCAAGTATGCCAAGCAGATCAATATGGAGACCTTCAATTCGTGCATTCTCGTGGATGACGAGGAGAACGAGCTGGCCGAGCCTGAGATGGCGATTGATTTCTGTGAGTGCGGAGACGAGTGCGACGGCATAAAGCTTTTAGGAAGACCGTATTTCGAGGAGGTGCGGGACCAGTTCCCAGACTGTGTCAGCCTGCTGCAACTCGATGAGGATGACGACCTTGAGATGCGTTTCTACGATTGCGGCAACTTCAACGTCCTCATTAGCGAGACCGACCTCAAATTCGGCAACTGGAGCCACGCTTTCGGATTCCTACACTCTCTGTGACGACTACCCGCCACTGACAAAGCGGCGGTAGGTGTCGAGACCTGCTGAGAGGGAATATTCAGAGATTGAGAGGTCAGGTTTGAAGAAGGTGAAGCCGCCGTCCTTGGAGGTCGGGGACCAGTTGCCGACTATCTCGCCGTCAATGGCGATAACGGGATGGAATATTCCGTTGTTGGTGAACGCCTTGCGCAAATGGTCGGGATGAAGGACGACGTCACGGGTCTTGTAGCCGATGAGATATTCATCAAAAGGCGGGAGGAGGTGAAGGGTGCCGGAGCGGAAGCCTCTGGTACGGCAAGTCTCGTGGATGAGAAAGTCCCTGCCGCCGTACCGCTCCTTCCTCAGTTCGCCGCCAAGAATCCCGACGGCCTCCTGACAGTCGCCGACATTCAGCCCGGACCACCAGACAAAGTCCTCGAACGTGGCGGGAGAGTGGCTTTGGAAATATTTCCTGGCAAGCGTTGCGAGAGCCTCTTCCCTACTGAGCGCCAAAGGGTTGGCAATCTTGTTTCTGGTCAAGGAATATGTGTTCTTAGTCGGATGCAGGTCTCCGCTGCAAAGAAGCCCGGAGAGTTCCGCCAGACGGATGTGGTAGGACAGCCGGTGGTCGTCCATCGTGATGCCTTTTTCGGCGAGCGCGGTGACAAAATCCGCCTTAAGCGCGCTTCTCTGATGCGACAAGGTGTCCTCGAATATTCCTGAGACCCGCTCCCGCTCTTCCTGAGGGATGCTGACACGGTTCGCTGTCATCCACCCCTGGAGGGCTGACAAGGCTTTCGCCGAGCAAAGCGACAGCATCCAGCCGAGATCCTCGCCCGCTACCAGCTGCCAGGTGCAGCGCAGAAGGTGTGTCCGGATGATCCGCCCTTCGTTGAACGCAGTCTCAAAGGCCTTGAGCGACGGCTTTCGGGTCCGCATCCCGGCCGCCCAGCGTGACATCCTGTAGTCCTGCCCCTGCATAGCCCCCATCCACGACACAACCTCCTCAGGCCTTTCGAACTGAGGACTAACCAGTTGCTGATTCAGTAGCCGCGCCGTCACCGGATTCATAACAATTCTCCTTTCCGCAAAGGTAACTCTTTTCTCCCTTTCGACACGGATTCTTCGGCGTATTTCCACACGAGTATAATTACAAAAGTGTCACCGATGATGGTTCTGTGCGTGATAAGGCCGCCGGCACGCACGAAACCACCCTGAAAGATGCCTTTGTGCGCAAAACCGGCTCTTTCGCTCACAGAGTTGCTATGGATGATTCATCTGTGCGCAAAAAGGCGGAAAACGCACACCATAAAAATGGGGAAGCACTTTGCGGAGTGGAGGGAAAGATGTAAATTTGACATACTCATTTAAGACAATTCAGAAGATGGTTAGGAGATTTTTCGCGGCGCTGACGGTGGCGCTGGTGTTGGGAGTTACGGCGGGAGCGCAGGGGTACAAGGGACCTGAGCTGCGGCCGGAGATTGTGTGTGAGCTGGGGCAGCTTACGCCGGAGAACGTCACGGTCAAGGGTGCGACCCAGGGATTCGCCATCTGGGGAAGGTACGGGTTTGTGCTGCACGACAAGGGGCAGTGCGTTGTCATTGACCTGAAAAAGAACAAGTTCGTCTCGACTTTCAACCTTGAGGGAAACACCTCGCACTGCAACAACGCCTCTTTCGGAGTCGAGAAAGGAACGAGATTCCCGCTTCTCTACATCTCCGGATGCAAGGGCGACCACTGCTGCTACGTCACGGACATCACCCTTGACGGCGGCAGGATCGTGCAGAAACTTTTCCACACAGGAGAGGGCTACACCGGCTCGTTCGACTGGTTCATCGACAGGAAGAACAAGGTAATCTACACCTACGGCTCAAGCGGTGAGATGCGGAAGCTGGTCAAGAAGTTCCGGCTGCCGGAGCTGAAGGATTCGGACGCCGACGGCGAGGTCCATCTGACGCAGGACGACGTGCTGGACGAGTTCTATGTTCCTGGAATAAGAATATACCAGGGCAGCGTCATCAAAGGGAACTACGCCTATCTGCCGGACGGCTACCCGCCTCACGACAGGTTGCTTCACGTTGTGGACATCCCGGCGAAAAAGCTGGTCAAGACCATTGACCTCAATGACCTCCGGCACGAACCGGAAGGTGTCGCTGTCAAGGGGAAATGGCTGTATATGGTGATGCACGTCAGCAAACAGCCTCGCAACGGGGTGATTTACAGGTTCAGGATCAAATAGGTCGCTTTGGCGAGATCAGGTATTTTGGCGCTTCGACAAGCTCAGCGACCGGTTGGTGAGCCTGCCGAACCACGGTTGGTGAGCCTGCCGAACCACGGTTGGTGAGCTTGCCGAACCATGGTTGGTGAGCCTGCCGAACCACAACGACCGGGTATTTTGGTCACTGAGCTTGTGGTTGCTGAGCCTGTCGAAGCATCGAAGTGACCTTCCACGGGACATCAGCAAAAAATGACCCTACCCAATCAGCCCCGTGATGAAAATCACGGCGATGGTGACGGGGGCGATGTACTTGATGAGGAAATAGACAACGGGGAAGATCTTCCCGTTGGCCTTCAGAGTACCGTTGTTGGTCAGCTCGTCCCGGACTGTTTTCTTGTCCATCTTCCAACCCACAAAGACAGAGAAAAGCAGAGCCCCGATCGTCATCAAGTAGTTGGAACACAACTTGTCGCAGAAATTGAATATTCCTTCGCCAAGGATCTTGACATCGGCGAGAGGCCCGAACGACAGCGAGCAAAGCACACCGACGACCAGCACGGCGAAGAACAGCCACACCGTGGCCTTGTGCCTTGAAATTCCCTTTTCCTCAACCAGATAGGCCACACCAACCTCAAGAATGGAGATGGACGAAGTCAGCGCCGCCACAAGAATCGTCAGGAAGAACAGAATCGCCACGACGCAACTCACGACCTGACCGCCGGCACCCATCTTTGCGAATATGTAAGGAAGGGTCTCGAACACGAGTCCCGGCCCGGCCGACGGAGCGATTCCCGCCGCAAAGACAGCCGGCATAATGGCGAATCCCGCCAGCATAGCGAACAGGAGGTCAGAGACGGCCGTACCAGCGCCGGAAACGATAAGATTCTCTTTCTCACTGACATAGGATGAATATGTCAGCATAGTTCCGACACCTAACGACAGCGAGAAGAAACTCTGCCCCAACGCCGCCGAGAACGCCTCAGGAGTAAGTTTGGAGAAATCAGGCTTGACGAGATAGCGGACTCCCTCCCCTGCGCCGGGCAAGGTGACGGAATAGACGGCTATCGCCACAATCAGCACGAACAGGATCGGAATCGAGATGTTGCTGAACTTCTCAATCCCCTTCTTGACCCCGAGGAAGACAATCAACGCAGTCAGGGACAGGAATATAAGCAGGCACACTATCGGCCCCCAGACCGAGGAGGCAAACTCGCCGAACATCCCGGTGACGGAATCGGTCTTGTCAGGTGTGAAACTCAGGGTGGCGGACTTGACGAGATATTCAATGGCCCAGCCGCCCACGACACTGTAGTAGGACAGGATGATTAGAGGTGTCACGACCGTGAGAAGGCCCAGCCATTTCCATTTGGATTTAGGGGCGAGGGCGTTCATCGCACCGAATGTGCTGAGATGAGTCTTTCTGCCGATCACGGACTCCGAGAACAGGATCGGCAGCGAGAGGACGAACGAGCAGACTATGTAGATCAGGATGAAGGCGGCACCTCCATATTCACCCACCATATAGGGAAATCTCCAGATGTTGCCGAGTCCGATGGCGGATCCGGCCAAGGCCATTATGACGGCAGCGCGGCTACCGAAATTCTCTCTGTCTGACATATTCGTTATATTCGTTCGTTTTTGTTTGTACGCGGGGGATTTTTATGGCACTTCGACACTTCGGCGCTTCGACACTTCGACAAGCTCAGTGACCGCAAGCTCAGTGACCGAAGGCTTAGTGACCGACAGGTTCTGTGTCAGAGGCCCGGCTATGGTCACCGTGGTTCGGCAGGCTCACCAACCGTGGTTCGGCACTTCGGCAAGCTCAGTGACCGAAGGCTCACCAACCGGTCGCTGAGCTTGTCGAAGCGCCGTCAATACTTTCAGCACCGACGGCGGTAAACCACAAATTCATATTCATACCCCGTCTCAGGGTCGGTGGCGGCGGGTGTGGAGGACTCGACCGCCCAGATCGCCGGATCTATCGCCGGGAAAAAGGTGTCGGCCGCCGGAATCACCGTCCGGACGTGGGTAATGTAGAGTTTGTCGGCCGTTGGAAGCGTCTTGCGGTAGGTCTCGCCGCCGCCGATGATGAAAATCCTGTCACATTCCGACTTCTCCGCCACCGCATAAGCCTCCTCAAGGCTTCCGGCGACCTTCACGCCATCAGGCACATTGTCCCACGGACGCGTCGAGATCACGATGTTGTCCCTTTTCGGCAGCGGCTTCCCGCCGATCGAAAGAAAAGTCCTGTAGCCCATAAGCACGGGGTTTCCGACGGTGGTGCGCCGGAAATATCTCATATCCTCGGCAATATGCCAGAGCAGGTCGTTGTCTTTCCCGATCGCCCCGTTGTCAGCAATCGCCGCGATGATACATTTTTCCATAAACCAAAATTGTTACGAGCGGCAAAGTTACAGTTTTTTACAATATATTCAAACAGAAAATGAATAAGTTGCGTCAACGCCAACACATTACAGAGCCTAACTTGGCTATAATTTGTTACTTCCGTACTGGAAGACGTGATTTGCCAACTAAGAAAATTCTGCCTATCTTCGTGGCGGACAATCTACCTTTCTTAGTACGCCAACCTATGAGAGACGTGGAGCCACAACACCGACAACACGATAATAATCAACGAATATGATCAAGAACCTTACAAGAATCATTCTCGCCGCAGTCACCGTGGCGTGGATCAGCGGATGCGCCAACTACGACTCCGACATCGACAAGATCAATGAACGTCTTGACGGAATCGAGAGCAACCGAATCAAGACGATCGAGCAGCAGATCGAAGGAATCAACGCCTCGCTCCCTGAGCTGGAGAAGGCTGACCAGAATCTGAAAGGGCTGATCGAGGCTCTCCAAGGGAAGGCCGGAGAACTCGCCAAGGACATCGAGAAGAACGCCGGGAGGATCGACGAGGCAAACTCGCTGATCGCAGATCTTCAGAAAAAGGACACAGAACTGGAGAAGAAGATCGCCGATCTCAAGACTTATGTGGATGGCGGAATCAAGAACGC
>CAYZKZ010000065.1:0-16589 GCA_964479325.1 uncultured Muribaculaceae bacterium | reverse complement strand
CCAGAAGATCAAGGTTGTTGTCAAGGAGTTCGATCCTCAGCAGAAGAGAATCGCCCTTGGTTACAAGCAGCTCACTCCTCATCCTTGGGACAACCTCGACGCCAACATCAAGGAAGGCGACGTTGTCAAGGGTAAGGTTGTTCTCATCGCTGACTACGGCGCGTTCGTAGAGATCGAGCCGGGTGTTGAGGGTCTCATCCACGTGTCTGAGATGTCTTGGTCTCCAAGGCTCCACAGCGCTCAGGAGTTCCTCAAGGTAGGCGACGAGGTTGAGGCCAAGGTTCTCTCCATCGACCGCGAGAACAGGAAGATGTCACTCGGTCTGAAGCAGCTCACCCCTAACCCTTGGGAGAGCATCCGCGACAAGTACCCTGTTGGTTCTGTTCACAAGGCTGTCGTACGCAACATCACCAACTTCGGTGTGTTCGCCGAGCCGGAGGACGGCGTTGAGGGTCTCATCCACATCAGCGACCTCTCCTGGAACAAGATCAAGCATCCTTCAGAGCTCGTTTCCCCTGGCGATGTCATCGACGTTCAGATCCTTGACTTCGACGAGGCCAACCACAAGCTCAGCCTTGGTCACAAGCAGCTTACCCCTAACCCTTGGGACGCCATCGAGGCCAAGTACCCTGTAGGCTCAACCGTTGAGGGAACAGTCGCTTCTCTCACCGACAAGGGAGCCAACATCAAGCTTGAGGGTGACGACGAGGGATTCGCTTTCAGCCGCGACCTCATCAAGGAGGACGGTAAGCAGGCCATCGTGGGCGACAAGCTTCCGTTCAAGGTTATCGAGCTTAGGAGAAGCACCCGCAGGATCCTTCTTTCACACGTAAGAACATACTCTGAGGCCAAGGCCGAGAAGGTGGCCGTTGAGGCTGACAACACCAAGAAGGTGGTTAAGAAGATCAACTCCAACCTGGAGAAGACCACCCTCGGTGACATCAGCGAGCTCGCTGCCCTCAAGGACAAGCTTGAGAAAGGTGAATAGTCTATGGATTTCACTTTGACGGTGTTGGGCACGGCTTCGGCCAAGCCCATCCCCGGAAGAAATCAGAGCGCTCAGGTACTTTCCGTACGTGGGCGCTCATTTTTAATTGATTGCGGAGAAGGAGTCCAGACCCGTCTTCAGGAGTCCCGCGTCTCCATCCTGAAGATAGAGTCGGTCTTCATCTCGCACATCCACGGCGACCACGTCTTCGGCATTTTCGGCCTGCTTTCCACAATGGGAATGCTTTCCCGGATGACTCCGCTGACCATCTACGCTCCCGTGAGCTTCGGCCCTATCCTCAAATTCTTCCTTTCCTACTACGGAGACGGAATCCCGTTCGAGATCCGCTTTGTGCCTGTGTCGGCGAAGTCCCCGAGGCTTGTCTTCCAGGCCAAGTCCCTTGAGATCTACGCTTTTCCGTTGAACCACAGGATCGAGACCTTCGGATGGCTTTTCCGGGAAAAAGAGCCGGCGATGAACGTCAAAAAATGGAAGATTGATGAATATGCTCTCTCACTCACCGAGATCGGGACGGTGAAGAGGGGGGAGGATGTGGTCCGGACGGCTCCGGACGGCTCCACCGTGGTCCTGCCGTTCGAGGAATTGGGCTACAAGCCTTATGTCCCGCGTTCCTACGCCTATTGCAGCGACACGGCGCCGTTCCCGGAACTGCCTTCTTGGGTGAAGGGCGTTGACCTTCTCTATCACGAGGCCACCTATCCGGCCGAGCTTTCTGACGAGGCTGCCAAGAGATACCACTCGACCACTCTTCAGGCCGCCGCCTGCGCAAAGGAGGCCGGGGTCAGGAAACTCGTCATAGGGCATTATTCGTCCCGCAAGTACAATCGTGAACTCTACGAGTCAGAGTGCCGGAGCGTTTTCCCTGAGACCTACGCCGCAAATGACGGCGATGTCTTTGACGTGCCTCTCGTAAGGTTGGATTAGCGAGATCCTTGTCTTGTAGGGTCGGACGGACTCCGCTGGGGGGCGTTCATTGGACAAAAATGACTATATTTACATTCTGTTGACAATTTTTTCAGGATGAAAAGGGTAATTATATTCATAACTTTGGTTTTGTGTCAGGCGGCGGCTCTTGCCCAGGGTACGCCGCAGGAACGGTATATCCAGAAATGGGCTCCGACGGCGGTCCGCGAGATGTACCGCAGCGGGGTGCCGGCGAGCATCACGTTGGCCCAGGGCATTTTGGAGTCCCGCTACGGCCTTTCGCCGCTGGCCTCCGAGGGCAACAACCACTTCGGAATCAAGTGTCACAAGGACTGGAAGGGAAAGACGATGCACTATGACGACGACGCGAAAGGGGAGTGCTTCCGGGTCTATGACTCGGCCGACGAGTCTTTCCAGGATCATTCGGACTTCCTGCGCTACCGCGACCGCTACAAGTCCCTTTTCGACCTTAAGACGACCGACTACAAAGGCTGGGCGTACGGTTTGAAGAAGGCCGGCTACGCCACGGACCCGCACTACCCGGCAAAACTCATCAAATACATCGAGGACTACAGGCTTTATGAATATGACAAAATGACTCTCGATGATTCCGACCGTCTGGAGGAGGCCGCCGGGCAGGGTGTAGAGGTGTCGTCCGGAGCTTCTGATGTGAAAGCCGAAAAGACCTCCGCTTCCGTCAAGAAGGAAAAAGCCCGTAAGGAGAGAAAGGCCCGCAGAGCAAGGAAAAAGCATTCTAAGGAGGAGGCGATTCCAGACGAGATCCCGGCCTCGCCTTTGTCTTTGGAGGAGCCGAAGAGGATTGACAAATCCGGGCGTGAGGTGTTCAGTTTCTCGTTGACGAGGGAGGCATATTCCCGCAACGGAGTCCCGTTCATCACTTCGGTGGAGGGAGAGACGTACGCAAGCATCGCACAATCGAATCATCTCTATCTGAATGAGTTGCTGCGGTTCAATGATTTGACCCGCTCCGAGGAATTGTTGCCGGGGACGGTGGTCTATTTGCAGGCGAAGAAGAACCAGTCCGAGAAGGGATTGGACAAGTACATAGTCGGTGAGGATGAGGAGTCGCTCAGGGACATCTGCCAGCGTTTCGCCGTGAAGATGTCCAGCGTGATGAAGATGAACGGCTTCTCCGCAGGATATGAGCCTCGCGAGGGGGACACGATCGTCCTTCGCGGCAAGAAGAGGGTAAAGTGATCATCGCAGGCTAAATTGACAGAAAGTTATGAAGACTTGGAAATTTATTGTTTTGGTGGCCGCTTTGCTGGCGGTTGTGGTTTTAGGTGCGGTAGGCGGCCGTTGGTTCGCTGACAACCGCAAGCCGAACTTCACCGGTAGCGCCGATCTGTACGTCCGTCCGGGAATGACTGTCGGAGAGGTCGTCGGACAGATTCCGGACAGCATCGTCGTCAACCGGCGCAGTTTGGCAAGGGTCGTTCGCAAAGGATTGTCTGACAACGATCTGAAGCCAGGACACTATGTAGTGGAGAAGTCCAAGCCGAGCGTCTATGTGGTCCGGATGCTCCGAAACGGTTGGCAGACTCCGGTGAACCTCGTGTTCTCCGGCACGATGCGGCTCAAAGGGCAGATCGCCCGCAAGATCGGGAACCAGATGATGCTGGACTCCTCCGCTGTGGCCGAGGCTCTCGGGGATTCCGCACTTCTCGCCGGTTACGGTTTCACACCTTCGGATGTGTTCTCCCTGATCATCCCGGACACTTACCAGGTTTATTGGAACGCCTCGATGAAAGACATCCTTGACAAGCAGAAGGCCGCCTACGACGCTTTCTGGACACCGGAGAACCTTGCGAAAGCGGAAGCGCAGGGCCTGACTCCGAAACAAGTCTCCATCGTCGCCTCCATCGTCAAGAGCGAGTCGAACTACGCCCCTGAATATTCCTCCATAGCCGGTGTGTATCTGAACCGCCTCCATCAAGGGATGCGCCTCCAGGCCGACCCGACCGTGGCTTTCTGTTACGGCTACACCCTGAACCGGATTCTGTTCAAGCATCTGGAGGTTGACTCCCCGTACAACACCTACCGGTACGACGGCCTTCCTCCCGGACCGATCTGTGTCCCGGACAGACCCAGCCTTGAGGCCGTCCTGAACCCCGACCGTCACGGATACCTCTACTTCTGCGCCAGCGCCGCGATGGATGGCACCCACAAATTCGCCTCCACCTACTCCGAGCATCTCCGCAACGCCCGCGAGTTCCAGCGCGCCCTCGACCTCGCCCGCTCATCCCGCTCCGCCAAGTAGCCTCGCCGCCCTCAGCTCTCCCGCAGGCCCTTGATGATGCCGCGGGAGATGATGGATTTTGTTTTTAGTGCTTGATCAGCAGCTTGCCGCCGATGTTGTCTATCGTGATCGTGCCGAAACGTTCCATAACACTCTGACCAAGAAGGATTGGTGCCTTTTGGCTGTGTGACACTGAAGCTTTCACGTTTTTTAGGATGAAGTCACCTATCTTGACTTCCCGGAGAGTCACTTGAGTGCCTTCTGAGATGTTGCCATCCGCGATAACGTAGTATTCTTTGTCTCCCAGATCCTTTGAGGAAAGATATCCGTTCTTGAGCATAAAGTTAGCCTCGACCGATGACACGCTTACCGACGAGGCTCCCGTGTCGAAGAGCATCTGAAGAGGGAGTCCGTTGATCTCGCAAGGGATTTCGAAAGTTCCGCCTTGATGTCGCTTGAACGCCACTTCTGTTACCGTTCCTGAGTCTGCTGGAGCGCCGAATTCCTTGCGGATTTCCGAGCGGAACCTCTCTACAAACTCCTCGTGTTCTTTGCTGTACTTCTCTATCAGTGACTTGTATTCCGGAATATTCCGTATAGGGTCGAGATCGTCATCATCGTTGATGTGCCGTAAATTACGGTATCCGTGTTCAAGAGCGGTTCTTAGGGCGATGACAGCATCGCTATTCCTTCCCATCCTTGCATAGAGGCACGCTTGGTCGTAGTATGTTCCTGGTTCATTAGGGTACATAGCTAATAGTGAGTCCTGCCATTCCAACGCTTCTTTGTCTTTGCCAAGAAAGTGTAATGCGTATTGACGGCAGGTGTCGTCTTTCAGCGCGGTGTCTTTCTGAATGACGGCATTGAAATCGATGTCGGCCTGTTCCTTTTTACCTTGTGTTAGATAAAGTTCTCCCCGCATCAGAAATATGTAAGGATAGTCATCGCATAGATCTATTCCTTTGGAATATTGCTCCATCGCTTTTGTAGTGTCTCTAAGAAATTCAAAACACCATCCTCTTCTGTAGTAGGGGAACACATCTGTTGGGTCGGTTTCTGTGGCCTTGTCAAACATTTCAATAGCCTTCTTGTAGTCACCCTTGTGTTGATGATATTGCCCCAATAGGCAGTAGTAGTAAAAAGGGCTGTTTTCAATTAGATAATTTCCATTTTCTTCCAATGTCGCTATCGCTTCCTCTGGCATTCCTAACTCGTCAAAGCAGGAGGCAAGATTGTCGGCGTAATACTCTTTAGGTGCGCTTGTCTCACCCAAACGTAGATATTCCTTGATAGCGGCTTCGTAGTTATGGGTCGAGTCGTAGAGTACCGCCAGTGTCGCTTTCCACGCCATATTGTCATTCGTGTTTTCCGCTATTCTTTTCTTCAAGGCCGCTTCTGCATAGCTACTGTTTTTAACCAAAAGTAATCTCAATGCCTTTTCTGGTTCTTCTCCCATATTCCCGATGTAGTCAAGTGCCGCATCCACAGCCTTGTGGTAGTTGCCGTCAGCGATCCAGACTTTCATTGACGCGTAGTCAAACTCTGTGTCTTTAGTTCCGAAACGTGAATATTTCAGAATGATCTCTTTGGCTTCTTCGAGGTTCCCTTCCGCAAGCATATTCCTTGCCGCGAGTGAGGCTGCCACGATGTCGGATTCATCTTCCTTTATCAATTCCCGGCAAATTGTGAGTGACTTCTGGTTCTGGCCGGCTCGTGTCAGCTTGTCGCAGTAGTTGTGGCATAGATCGACATAGTCCTTCCCTTCTTTCCTGCGGTTCTTTCTGGCAAGTGAATATGCTTTCTCAAGGTAATACATATTCGATTTTGGGTCTCCCATATTGTCGTAAACCCAAGCTTTCCACCATAGCAGCGTCGCATCAGGGTAGCCTGATTTCTTGTTGTTGCTCTTGATAGCCGCGTTTATGTCAGCCAAAGCCTCTCCGTACTGTCCCAGGTTGTTGTAGATCTGGCATCTGAACACAAGTGTCTTGACATCATTTGGTGCGCTTTTGAGTTGTTTGCCGATCAGCTCCAGCGCCTTTTGGTAGTCTCCAGACTCTTTCATTACCTCCCTTGCCCTGTAGAAGTAATAATCCTTGACCACTTGCTCGTCTCTGTTTGCTCTCTTGTCTCTTTGAGCATAGGCGCACCATTCGTTCCCTTCAAGACTGACAATTGTCAGCATCAC
The DNA here is from genome assembly GCA_964479325.1 of uncultured Muribaculaceae bacterium. Taxonomy (GTDB): domain Bacteria; phylum Bacteroidota; class Bacteroidia; order Bacteroidales; family UBA932; genus Cryptobacteroides. Next base: position 10,208 of record CAYZKZ010000065.1, on the reverse strand, counting down.
AACCAATAATCTGATAATTCTTTTCATATTTTGACTTTTTAATGTATTAATGCGGCTAAGTGTAAAAGGTAAACGCTGTCATTGTTTCCGAATCTCCTGCCGCCGTAAAATTAGCAAATCCGTAATTGGAAACCATATTCATTTTGGTTCATTTGAGGTGGCTTCCCGGTCCGCCAGGCAGACCACGTTTGCGTTGTCTCGGTCCGGTTGACAGGCCACGGCCACACCAATCTGCCCCAGACCCCGCTCCAGCGCATCCTCGTGCGCCCGACCCCCTCCCTAATGGATAGGGTCAGCCACGCTAAATACCCCTACACCCCTGCCAATGGCGCTTTCCCGTGGCCTTGGTTTGCAAGATGCATAGGCTTTTATCCACAAATCACCGAACAAAATCGCCACAAATAACCGAATAAAATTGCCACAAATCACCGAAAATAAATGTAAATATTTGGATGACTGGAATATGGGTTGTATATTTGCGTAGGTCAAAATGCTGTTGATATGGCTAATTATAAGCATAGAATAGCGGATGCTATATTGAAACGTAAGATACTTGGAAAAGGAGCTGTCTTGATAGAAGGCCCCAAGTGGTGTGGGAAGACAACGACTGCAAAGCAGTTGGCTAAGAGTTTATTGGACTTGGGAGACTCTGCCGTACTCAAGCAGAGTATGGGGCTTATAGATATAAGCCCAAAAACCTTGCTGGAGGGCAGCACTCCTCGGCTGATAGATGAATGGCAGGCTCTTCCACCAATATGGGATTCAATTCGCAGTGAAGTTGACCGGAGAGGTGTACCTTCTCAGTTTATCCTTACGGGGTCATCTGTTCTTCCGGAGGCGGATGAAACCATCCATAGCGGCACAGGTCGGTTTGCTACTCTTAAAATGCGCCCTATGAGTCTATACGAATCGGGTGAGTCTAATGGTACCATTTCTTTGCGTGACTTATTCGATGCCAAACCATTGGATGTACGGCATAATGAGTTGGAAATAGAGGAGATCGCTTACCTTACCTGCCGAGGAGGGTGGCCCTGGGCAACCTTGATTTCAAAAGAAGCGGCGCTTGATCAGGTTTTCGATTATGTCGATTCCGTAGTCGAAAGGGATATTGTGCGTGTTGATCGGGTCAAAAGAAGTCCTGAGCGAACAAGAATGCTATTGCGTTCATACGCAAGAAACATTTCACAGCAGGTTTCTTATGCGACTATCCGGAAGGATATGCTCTCAAATGACTCCAGCACTCTTGACGAAGACACGGTCGCCGATTACGCTCAAGCCCTGAAAAAACTCTTTGTTATAGAGGATCTTGCGGCCTGGAATCCAAACATACGAAGCAAGGCGTCAATCAGAACAAGCGATACGAGGCATTTTGTTGATTCCAGCATAGGAACGGCTGCATTGGGTTTGGGCCCAAAGGATATGATAAACGATTTGCAGTCGTTCGGGTTTTTCTTTGAGGATATGGTAGTCCGCGATTTGCGTGTCTATGCCGATGCTTTGGACGGTAAGTTATATCACTACAGGGACAGCAATGGATTGGAATGCGATACAGTCCTGCATAGGCGTAACGGGAGCTATGCCCTGATGGAAGTGAAACTTGGAGGAGAGAAAAACATAGAGGATGGAGCGCTTAGTCTGATTTCTCTTGCAAAGAACATAGATACCGGGAGAATGCCGGAACCATCATTTCTTGCGGTAGTTGTTGGAGTTGGCAGCTACGCCTATCAGAGGAAGGACGGAGTGTATGTAATCCCCATCGGATGCTTGAAAGATTGATTGCCCTTGCTCCAAAGTCCGAAGCCTTCGTAAAGAACATGCGTGCCATTCTAAAATGACATACCATCCCCATTTTCGCCCATTTGTATATGTCGGCGGTCCCGTTGACAGGCCTCGGCCACGCCAATCTGCCCCAGACCCCTCTCCAGTGCATCCTCGTGTGTCCGACCCTATCCCTAATGAATAGGGTCAGCCACGCTAAATACCCCTACACCCCCGCCAATGGCACTTCCCCGTGGCCTTGGTTTGCATAGGCTTTATCCACAAATCACCGAAAATTCCTTGGAAATGCCTGTGAACCATCATTTCTTGTGGTAGTTGTTGGAACAGATTGCTATGCCTATCAGAGGAAGGACGGGGTGTTTGTTTCACATCGTATGCTGGAAGGTTGTGCGTCCTTGCTTGCGCCGTTGCATCCCAGTATGGTTTGGGTCAGCTGGAGAATCCGTGGCGGGCAACACGCTTATTATCAACTAGAAATGACTTGTCCTGGTCTGAAATCCGACACCGGGAAAAGGCTTAAATCAGGCATTCTGCGAGACTTAAGTGCCACGGCTATTGTGCCCTGTGTCATTTTTTATGACTGTAAATTTCCCTGCTGAACAATCTCGCAAAAGAATCTTCTCTCCGCTTCATTTAGTATGTCAAGATAAATGCCGAGCCTTTGAATGAAGGAAGTCGTACAGTTCTCGACCGCATTCACTTGAAAAATGACTCTATGGGCCGGAGTCCTGTCGGTATCTACATAAACATAAATCATAGGCATATCTAACGAAATGGCTTGAGCTGATTCAATGAATGCACTTGCGTATTCACTGTATTCCTCAAGTGAGGTTTGCTTGACGATTGCAAGAAATGGTAGCCTCAAGGTGTTGATAGCATACACATTCCCCTGATGGTCAAAGATGACCCAAGACCCATCTACTGATGCTGAGATGCCGTGATTTTCCAGAATTGATACTATTCCTTCGAGATTCATTTGAGTTGTAGGCTTTGCCACGTTTCTCTTTAAGTATGAAATGGCTAAAGGGAATATGGCCACACTTGCGAATAACAAATATAACGGGTTCGTCATAAATGGCTCAATCATTTCTCTATGACTTTCTTTATCCCATTAAGGACGGTTTTACCTATTTTTCTCTCAAGCCCCTGCTTTGTCGTTGGTATTCCCGTCGCTTTAGCAATCTTGCGTTTGATGACATCAATACCTATTGCCCTGCGTGGGGAGAATGAAGTTCCGGGTAATCCTAATATTTTCATAGCTATTCAATGTTTCTAAAAGCCAATCGTTCTTCGTCGGATGACACTTGAATCTTCTTGGTTCTGTCAATATCTTTGTTAAGCACTTTTAATGTCAGTTCATTGACGAACAACTCATTGAGGACTCTTTTTACAGGACGTGCGCCATATTCTGGAATATAACTTTTCTCTGCCAAGAGGCGGATTGCTCTGTCATCAAACTCTGCGTCTATTCCGTTCTTTTTTAGTTTGGCGCAAAGTTGCTTCACTTGCAGTCTGACAATATCCGCAATCTCATTTTTTCCGAGAGGAAGAAACATAACGATGTCATCAATGCGATTGATGAACTCAGGAGCCACCTTCTCTTTAAGAGTCTGAAGAACCTGTTGCTTTGCCCTTTCAGCAGTGTCTTCTGAACGTTCGCCGTCTATCAGCATCCGGGTTATTGCGTTCGCACCCATATTGGATGTCATTATGATAATCGTGTTCTTAAAATCCACGACTCTGCCTTGACCGTCTGTCATACGTCCATCATCCAAAACCTGCAACAGAGTCTCGAACACTTTGGAATGCGCCTTCTCGATTTCGTCAAGTAGAATTACACTGTATGGCTTCTGTCGCACCGCTTCCGTGAGTTGGCCACCTTGATCATATCCGACGTAACCTGGAGGCGCTCCGAACAGTCTGCTCACACTAAATTCTTGCTGATATTCGCTCATATCTATGCGGATGAGCATATCTCGACTGTTGAAAAGATAGTCCGCCAATACTTTTGCGAGTTCGGTCTTACCGACACCAGTGGTTCCTAAGAACAGGAACGAACCGATAGGTCTCCCTTCATCTCCGAATCCCATCCGATTTCGCCGTACGACTTGGCAGACTGAGGCTACCGCCGGCTTCTGCCCAATTACGGAACGCTCGAGCATATCTTCCAACCTAAGTAACTTTTCAGGTTCATCTTCTGTAAGTTTATTCACTGGTATGCCTGTCCACGTTTGAACGACGGCTCTTATGTCATCTTCATTGAGGGAGGACTTAAGCAGAGCGGAGTCGGAATGGTTTATCTCATCAAGTATTGAGTCAATCTCGCCATTCAGTGAATCAATTTTACTCCGCAGTGCTACAGCCACCTCGTATTGCCCGGATCGTTCAGCTTGCTCAAAGTCTCTTTGCGTTCTGCCAAGAGCATCCCTTCGGCTCTGAAGGTCTTCGAAACGCTGCCTTTCATTCTGCCATCTGGCATTCAACTCATTCTCGGCTTCCCGTAGATTGGCAATCTCGGCATCCAATATACTCAGATCGTGGGCTTCCTCGTCTTGACGAAGCGATTCCCGTTCCATTTCCTTCGAACGTATTTGCGCGGATAGTTCATCCAGTTCAACGGGAACAGATGATCGTTCAATGCGCATTTTTGCCGCGGCCTCGTCAATCAGATCAATCGCCTTGTCTGGTAGATATCTTCCAGTGATATACCTTTGCGAGAGTCTCACGGCAGAAACTATAGCTTCATCCAGAATCTTGATCCGATGGAATGCCTCAAAACGGGACTTGATTCCACGCATAATCGTTATGGCATCCTCTGTGTTCGGCTCATCTACGAGGATCTTTTGGAATCGCCGCTCGAAAGCCTTGTCGCTTTCTACAAATTGAGTGTATTCCTCAATTGTAGTGGCACCTATCACCTTGATTTCACCTCTTGCAAGTTCCGGTTTTAGAATGTTTGCGGCATTTAATGAACCTCCCGCTCCAATCAGCAGGTGAATCTCGTCAATGAACAGCACAATGTCCGGGTCGCTTTTAACTTCTCGGATTACATTCTTAAGTCGTTCCTCAAATTCACCGTGCTGACTTGTTCCTGCGACAAGTGCGGATATGTCCAATGAATATAGTTTGAGTCCTGACAGCTCGCGTGGCACATCTCCTCTTACAAGGCGATGCGCAAGTCCCTCTACAATGGCTGTCTTCCCTGTCCCTGGCGCTCCTACAAGCATAGAGTTGTTTTTGGTTTTTCTGGATAGTATCTGTAGGATCCTGCGGACTTCATCATCTCGTCCAACGGCTGGCTCAATCCTTCCTTCTTCCGCAAGGACAACCATATTGCGGGCGTACTTGTTCAATTCCCTCAAGTTGCCCTGTCCACTTTCTTGGCGATGTTCATTATGGTTGATGTTGCCGTTTCTGAAGGCGATGACAGCGGAGCGTGTGTTCGACTTCGTGATGCCGAAAGATGTCATTATGTCTTTTACCGGCCCTGGACAATCGACAAAACTCCAGAAGATATGCTCCAAGGCAACTACCGAAGAACCGTTATCAGATGCGATGGAAATCGCATTGGCCAAAACCCTCTGGGTTCTTTCTGAAAAAGCAGGGCGGGTATTTGCCGAATGCTGCAGCGATCCGAGAGAGGTGCTGATTGCCTGACAAAAAGCCGTTTTGTCCACACCCATCTCTTGAAGAAGAAAAAACACCATATCCCTGCCTTCATTGATTAAGGAAATCATCATCACAGGGTCTTCCACTTGTGCATAATGACACGAAATCGTCAGTTGATACGCCCTATTGATTGCTGAATGAGCTTTTTCTGTGAATCTGGAATAATCTATCTGCATATCCTCAATTGAATAAAGAACAGAAGGCAGTATACGCCAATATTAATGCTACATAGAACAGGACAACACCTACAACTGTCAGACATCCTCCGGTTGAGTTTTTGTTGGTATGTGTAGGATTTGTATGATACGGCGTGTGTCCATTTGGTTGTGTATGAGACGGATTTTTTGATTCCGGAGAGTCGATGAACTCCCCGCTTTTTTCGTCATACCTATAGGCCATTTTCTAATTATTTGTTTCAATGTTATTGGCCATCGCATTGATCTCTTCTTCACCGTCATCGAGAACAATATTGTCCGAACATATTGGACAATGCTCGTCTTTGTTCACCTTGACACCATACCAGCGAAGAATTGAAGGCATTTGTCCGGCGCTTGGAAATGGCTTCCAGTTGGAGTAGTGACGGTCCCTCCGGTTGGCCCATATATAACAATCGTATGTCAGTTCGGATTCAAGTGAGGAAATGCCCGATTCCTTTCCCCTTGATAACTCCACCAAAGCGAGTTTTACCATAAGGTTGCAGATTGGTTCGATGTCGGACGAAAGACCGACCTGAACCATTGCCTCGGCATCTTCCGCTGACACGTAGGCTGCGATTCTCCCGTCCCTTCTTGCTGAGGTCACATCGGAGATCTCTTCCTCTTGAAGATTTCCAGCTCCCACCAGGCAGCAATAACAAGGTCCTCCTGGACGGTAGCGGAACACATCACCTCCCTCCGCACGTGTGATCGCTCTTCCGAAAATACCGACTTTGCCTTTCTCAACCAAGGCTGCGGAGATGTTGAAACGGCTGGTGTTGTTGTCCGTTGCACAAATGACCAGGTCGGCTTTTTCCACCTCGCTATACAGAAGAGGAAGGTCCTCATTTATGTTCACGGGGAATTTCTCGACAGTGGCGTATGGGTTCTTGCCCAGAATGGCCTCCTCGATGACATTTGTTTTTCGACGTCCGAGGTCGTGTACTGTCGCTGTGTGCCTCGATAGGTTATGAAGTTCTACTCTGTCGAAATCCATCAGGGCAAAATGTCCCACTCCGGCCTTGGCCAACTCAATGGAAATCTGTGAACCGAAACTTCCAAGCCCAATAATCAGCACTCTCTTGTCACGTAGAATGTCCACTTCAAGGATACCTTTTGAACGAGAGAACAGATTCCTTTCGGAAGGGATAGTGTTCACCTCCACTTCTACCCATTCCTGATTATTCTGTTCGTTTGGACGATACCAGACCTCTGCTGCATTTTCGGTCAGAAGGACACAGAAGCGCTTGTCTGGGCGGCCTGCGGCATTGATGGACATTCGATTGCGAGTGTAGAACCCGGAAAGCTGGCGATTGTTTCGACAGCTCCTTTCGCAAGGCTGAAGATGGATGTGGAAGACCTCATCGGTTTCTATCTCTTCCACATAGGCCGGTAGCTCATCCGCTGAAGCGAGCGCTTCTTCAGCACGCTTCAGTTCATCCTCTCTGAGGTACACCTGTACCTTGTTCTCCTCCGATGCGAAACCTCCTTTGGTGAATTGTGTCACAGTCTCACCATTGGATGGGTTATACCCCTTGGGTACTGTACGGAACTCGCCTGATTCTGGGTCATATACCAAATCTGTTCCTGATGTTTCTGGGTTGTAGCTCTGAGAGTGTACATCTCCAGCTAAACGGTTGAGTTGATTTTCGTTCATTTTCTTTTATCTTTAGATGTATAATTTGTTTACGCCTGATGGTTTAAATAATAATCTATGTTATTTCCGGTGCGAAGATGTGTCTCGTACATTTCCAGCCAAAGTCGGCACTTGATGAAAATCTTATAGAGGGAAACGTTTGGTGTCCAGGAACAGGAGCCATAATGGCATATTCGTGTCCACCCGTGCTCGCTGCCCAAAGTGTGCATAGCACTGCTGGCACCACTCATATCCACACCGTTTTTCGTCTTGAGCATTTTGGTGACGAACACCTTAGGAACAGACATCGGAAATTGCGAGAGGTCAAAATGAAGTGTATATACGTTTCCACTATTGGTTCTCGCTGCCATTTTCAAGATAGGCGAAGAAGTGCCGATGCCTTCAAAACAATACCACGATGAAGGAACTTTCCTCCTAAGTACGTTCAATTCTGCTTGATATCGTGCGTTATCCATAGCCTCTAAAGATTTGAATAATATTGGATAAATGATTTCAGAATATCTCCTGAGTAAGTCCATCCTTGAGGATCCATCATCACCAAGTTCCTGTCAAGCCACCTTTTTACTGATGGGGCGCTTTCCGGAAAATCCATAGGGAAAAGAATATCCTCCGACCATTTCTTGCCGTAGAAGTTGGTGCCTTGGCTATAAATATGCACAAGGGACTCGGAGTCAAGTCTAATGGCAGTGTCGATGCCGTTTCCGTTCTGTTTCTTAACGTATGAAAGAATCTCTCTCAAGACCAGGTTGTTAGCCCTCTCTGTCAGCCAGTATCCGGGTTTGTAAACTGGCTTTAAGCTGCTTGACTCGTTCAACTGCGTATCACGATGATGCGGTTCAGGTGTTCTTGGCGTCACAAGATCCTCTGCAAGCAGTCTGTCTATCGGCCGCCTGAGCGGGCTGTCTGCGAAGACCACGTCCCATTGAGTGGCGCAATATCCTTCACTATTGCAAGGAAATGGATTCAGGGTGGTACTCATGCCATCACAGTTTCCTATGCAGAGAAGGAATTTTCCGAGATTTTTCTCCCGGATGGTATCCACCATTGTGGATGCATCGTGACCACTGGGGCGAGCAAGCCCCAACTGATGATGTGAATGCCACTCTCCGATATGATGAAGTCCAAAATAGCTTTTAAGTTTTGCTCCAATTCTGGTCAGGTACTCTATGTCCTGATTGAAGAAGGCTACCTGGTGGTTTGCATTCCTTCCTGGGCCGATGGCGTATAAGACAACAGGAACGCCTGATTCTGTATAGAAGCCGAACAATTGCCCGCCGGTTTCAATCGAAGGATAGTCGAGGATACATCTGGAAATGTAGTCCAACTCGCTCTTGAAGATAATAGCTCCCTTGTCTCTGGAGCGCTTCTCACAAATTGGGTCTATGCCTTCGGGCTGCGTGGTGTATCCCTTGTGGGTAAACCAATGCATCATTCTGCCGTAGTAGTGATGCTTTCTCTGAGATTTTTTCTTTTTCATTATTTGCGTTTTGTTATTATATGTCATTTTTTGAATAAAGTAACCGGCTTAAGCAAAAGAAATGGCTCTTGCCAGTTTTTTGCATATTTTCTGATTGTCGGCAACAGATCCCACATAACTCCTTAGCGCATCCTGAAGAGCTATCTTCGTTTTTGATGACGAGATCCTTATCCCGTCAAAACTATCATCTCCGCAACCGGATAATGACACACTCTTAGATTCGACAAGAGCCAAGTCCCGTGAACTTGCGGTGGTCATTGGAAAACAAGTTACATACTCATCGTTGATTTCCGACACAATTGAATAGTGCAGACCTCCCATCGTGGGCACCTTGACAACATCGTACACATTCAGTTTGGACGGACAATGCTGGCATTCAGATTCGGCAAGTCTCTTTTGGTAATATATGCTTGACATATTGTATCGTCTCTCCATAACCCGCCTTTTCTCGTTGGATTTGCTGATTAACTCCTTAATCTCGCTTACTATGTCAAGAACATCGTTGTAGCGCCCTTCGCCAGTCTGGAGGTACTTGAAGACACTGTCAGCATAAGTTTTTAACTTAGGTATGCAGCTGCCTTCCGAGAAAAAGAGAATGGTGGATAAGTAGTCAAGCATTCTGGGGTCATTCAGTTCACCTCTCCTGAAGGATTTGAGAAGTTTCTTTGCGGCGTACTTTGCTGCGCCAACATCGTTTGTTTTCATATCTAATTAATTTTTAATTTCTACTTATCTATGTCACTTTTATTCCTTGGTAACCGGTTTGTTTATGATTATCCGATTATGCTGAGAAAACGTTAGGGTTTATTCCGCAGATGCGCTTAACCTGGTTTGCAGACAGCCAGCTGTCCCTGAACCGAAAGCTATTGCCTTTGAGATCGCACGTTTGGTTGTGCAGCCTTTGGCAGGCACGTTTCTCGACAATGCGCCGAACCTTACGACGTACCCATCCACTTTCCTTGTCATAAGAAATATCGTTTATGGTACATCCATTCATAAAAGATATAGGATTCTGACAGAGTGCGGATCCGCTTCGCATAGTCTGCCTTTTGGCAGAAGAGTAAGCCCACATTAAGTCGTAGATAATGTTTTTTCTTATTTCCATTGTTGCGTTATTTTTTTGTTCTTCATTTTATTAATGACGATTAGAAGACAAGGTAAACGCTGACAAGGAGAAAAAACATCAGGATAAATGCTGGTTATTGAAGTTATTTTAAAGAGAATTCAAATATGATTCTCTGTTCGCACAAACTGAAAAGTAAGATTCGAGTCAACTGTACTGTAGAGGCCTATACAAATATATTAGCATTCGGCTCAAGAATGAGAATGCTGTCCGTGCATGGCTAAGTAGTCGAAAACTATAGCGCCTTATTGAAACAACCTGTTGGTTGAATTAAATTAGTGAATATTTTATCTGTCCAATCGGACGATG
>CAYZKZ010000064.1:0-17167 GCA_964479325.1 uncultured Muribaculaceae bacterium | reverse complement strand
ATTCAGGCTTTTTAGCCGGAGCATCCATTGCGGACAAGGTCGTAGGCAAGGGTGCAGCCGCGCTTGTCATTCTCGGTCATGTGGCAGAGCTTCACGCCGACATTATCAGCGAGACGGCACTTGAAATATTGAACCAAAATCCGGTGAAAGTTTCTTACGGACAAATTGTGCCCTACATTATTAACCGTAATGGTACAGGCTGGTGTCCGGTGGAAACTCTTTGCAGGGATTGCAAAACGGCTGAAGAATGTCTGCCGTATATCAAAAAATTTATAACAAAAGAAATATTTTGAATGAGAATAAACCAATATGTTATCATTTTGTTGGCGGGTTGCCTGATGCCTGCCGGAGTAACGATGGCACAGAGCGATACGACGCAGACAGTGCGGAGCTATACCATAAATGAAGTGGTGGTGACAGGCACACGCAATGAAACAGACGTGCGCCACTTGTCGCAGACTGTCTCAGTCGTAAACAGGAAAACAATAGAAAACAGTATGCAGCCCTCGTTGCTGCCCGTGCTGTCGGAACAAATACCCGGACTGTTCTTGACTGAGCGCGGTGTCATGGGCTACGGTGTGTCGGGCGGTGCTGCCGGAGGAATATCCCTGCGCGGATTAAGCGGAGGCAATGCCCGGATGATGGTACTCATCGACGGGCATCCGCAGTATGCCGGCATATTCGGGCATCCAATCGCAGATGCTTATCAGTCGTTTTTGGCGGATAAGGTCGAAGTGCTGCGAGGCCCGGCTTCCGTGCTTTACGGCTCTAACGCTATGGGAGGCGTGATCAATATCGTAACCCGCAAGATGCACGAGGACGGGATACGCACCGACCTCCATGCCGGTTACGGTTCATATAACACCATTGAAACGGAACTGACCAACAGCATACGCAAAGGACGGTTCAACAGCGTTGTCAGCGGTTCGTACAACAGAACGGACGGGCATCGTAATGATATGGGATTCGAGCAGTATGGCGGTTACGCAAAAGTGGGCTACGACCTGACGGACAACTGGAACGTGTATGCCGATGTGAACGTGACGCATTTCAACGCTTCCTATCCCGGTCCGGTGTCAGCCCCGCTCGTCGATGGCGACCAGCGTATCACGCGCGGCGTGACCTCTTTCGCCCTCACCAACGACTACGGCAACACCTCCGGAGCGTTGAGCTTTTTCTACAACTGGGGCGACCACTGGATCAACGACGGTTATACTCCCAGCGCAGGGCAGACCTCACAGGACGGGCGGTTCAACTCCAATGATGACATGATGGGCGTGTCGCTCTATCAGAGTACACAATTCTGGCAGGGCAACCGCATCACGCTCGGCTTCGACTGGTTCCGCTACGGCGGCAAGGCATGGACTGATTATGTGTCGGGCGATAATGCGGGAACGCGCAGGGACTTGGTGGACAAGCATGAGGACGAGTTTGCCGGATATGTGGATTTCCGTCAGGACGTATCGCATTGGCTCACATTTAACGCCGGACTGCGTATCGACCATCATTCGCGTGTCGGTACGGAATGGGTACCGCAGGCCGGAGTTGCCTTTCATCTGCCGCACGCTATCGAACTGAAGGCTTCCGCCACCAAAGGTTTCCGATATCCCATCCTGCGCGAGATGTATATGTTCCCGCCACAAAATCCCGACCTGAAGCCGGAATCGATGTGGAACTACGAACTGGCTTTCTCACAGACCTTATTGAACGGACGGTTGAGATATGGGGCCAATATCTTCTATATCGACGGCAAAAACCTGATTGTGACGCTGCCCAATCCGAATGGAAGCGGGATGCTCAACCAGAACTCCGGTGAAATCAGGAACTCCGGCGTGGAATTTCAAGCCGCATACCGTATCGACCGCACATGGTCGGTGGACGGCAATTACAGCTATCTTCACATGAAGAATCCCGTCATCGCCGCGCCGGAGCACAAGCTCTATGCCGGAGCCAACTTCACGAAAGGACGCTGGAACGTTTCGACGGGCATCCAGTACATCTCCGGGCTGTACACCGCCGTGGGCGACAATCCGCAACAAGAAGATTTCGTGCTGTGGAACCTGCGCGGTTCTTTCCGTGCCTGCAAATGGCTTGACATCTGGGCGCGCGGCGAAAACCTGCTGGCACAGAAATATGAAATAATTTCCGGTTATCCCATGCCGCGTGCAACGGTGATGGCCGGAGTGAATATTAACTTCTAAACTGACAAGGATGAAAAAGAGTATTTGTACATCGGCGTTATGGGCAATATTGTCATTGATGACGGGTTGCGCTAACGCACAGACTTCTCCCGATGACGGAGAGAGTGTGACCCCGCCGCATGATTCCTCTGTTGTCGCCACGGTTTACATGTTCAATGAAATATCTTCCGAGAACATCGTAAAAATCTATGAGGCATTGGGACGGGAAGCCAGCGGAAAAGTAGCCGTCAAACTTTCCACGGGAGAGCTGGGTGGTCATAACTTCCTTGACCCCAATCTGATTAAAGATTTTGTGCAGAAAGTGAACGGAACCATTGTGGAATGCAATACGGCTTACGGTGGCAGACGTGGCAATACGGAGTCACACCGTAGAGCTGCCGAAGAGCACGGTTTTACCGCAATAGCACCGGTAGATATCATGGATGCCGAAGGCGAAACAGACTTGCCGCTTGCAGGAGGCAAGCACCTTAGTCGTGATATCGTAGGTTCGCATTATCTGAACTATGATTTCACAATCATCCTTTCCCATTTCAAAGGTCATGCGATGGGAGGATTCGGCGGAGCCATCAAAAACATGTCTATCGGCATTGCGTCAGCCAATGGCAAACGTTACATACATTCGGCAGGAGCAAGTACCACGAGTTGGGGAAGTCCTGCACAAGACGATTTTCTGGAATCAATGGCCGAAGCCGCAAAAGCTGTTGCCGACCACTGCGGGAACAACATCCTTTATATCAGCGTAGCAAACAACCTTTCGGTGGATTGTGACTGTGACTCTTCTCCTGAAGATCCGAAGATGGGAGACATCGGTATCCTCGCCTCGCTTGACCCTGTGGCTTTGGACAGAGCCTGCGCCGATTTGGTGCGTGCTTCCGAAGATCACGGTAAGATACACCTTATCGAGCGCATCGACTCCCGTCATGGCATGCACACGCTCGACCATGCCGAAAGAATCGGATTAGGAAGTCAGAAATATGAACTCATTAAACTGGATTAAATAATATGCAAACGACATTGAAACTCTATTCGCTGGAGTATAAGGAAGCGAAGACCTATTTGACAGCCTCATTGTTCATCTTGGGGAATGTCATCGTGCCGCAACTATTCCACCTCATTCCGCAGGGAGGAGTGATATGGCTACCTATATACTTCTTTACTCTTGTGGGGGCTTACAAATACGGCTGTCGTGTAGGGTTGCTTACGGCACTTGCCTCGCCGATTGTGAATTCACTGCTGTTCGGTATGCCACATGCCGCAGGATTACCGGCGATCCTGTTGAAATCGGTTCTGCTTGCCGTTTTCGCTGGAATGGCTGCCGCCCGTTTCAGGAAAGCATCATTATGGATGTTACTTTCCGTCGTACTGGCTTATCAAGTAGTCGGGACACTTGGGGAATGGGTTATGAAAGGAGACTTTTATCTTGCGGTGCAGGATTTTCGGATTGGCATACCGGGAATGCTTATGCAGATATTCGGAGGATGGATATTTATTAACCATTTAATCCGCAAGCGATTATGATGCCATTATTTATTGGCGGTATCGGTATGCAGGAAGTGCTGCTGATTGCCCTGGTAGTGCTGCTGTTCTTCGGCGGCAAGAAAATGACGGATTGGATGAAATAGAATCCTAACCCAAAACAGCAGTCTCTCCATAGACTATAAATCACCAAAATCTTAGAAAGTTAGTCAACTCGTATATAGTTCCTCCGGAAAGACTGACCATGCGTGGCAGGCAACACGCTGACTATCAGCCCAAAGCGACTTGTCCTGGTCTGAAATCAGGCACCAGGACAAGGCTTAAGACATTCATTATGCGTGACTTAAGCGCCACGATGATTTGGGTCGCAAAGTGTATGCATAGATGCTTTCAGGCGAAGCGCCGTCCGAAATCCCTCATCCCGGCGGGAATGGGTTCTCGACGCTGCCGTCTTACGGTTCTGTCATAGACTTCCAATGACCACGGACACACGAATGCTATGCTGGAAGCCTGTGGAGTCGAATCTGGCTGACCTTATCCCCGAGAGGCGGGGGCGGCCACACGTGACATACGTGGAGGCCTGTCTGGAACGCTTATGCGTGACCGAGGCTATGTTGTGTGTGGAAAATGCTTTTGATTATGTCTTTGCCTCGACCTAACTGCCCAAGGGGCAACAGGTATATCATTTCCCAAAAAAATCCGTCCGGCACTTCGACAAGCTCAGTGACCGGGCGGAAAATCTATTATCTAAACCAAGACTACTTGTTGACGAACATCACGGCCTCGGCGATGGAGTTGAGTTTGGTGTCAACGCTGTCGGCGCGGCTGGCGAGAACGCAAGGGACGGTCGTTCCGACGAGCATACCGGCCTGCTTGACGCCAACGGCCAGTTTGGAGTTGGTCTTCCAGAACACATTCGCGGACTCGATGTTAGGGAACTCAAGGCAGTCGGCGTCTCCGGCAACCGGGCTGACAAGTTTCTTGATCTCGACGGACTCTTTGTCGATGGCGACATCAAGGGCGAGAGGGCCGTCGGCGATGCAGCCTTTGATCTGTCCGCGGTCAGCCATCTTGGCGAGAGCGGCGGCTTCCATACAGGCCGGCATAGAGTCGAGAACCTGCTCGGAGGCGGCGATGAACGCAAGCTTAGGCTTCGCGATGCCGAATGACTTGGCCACACCGACAAGGTAGCCCGCGATCTTCATCTTCTGACGGAAGTCAGGAAGAGGAATCACAGCCATATCGGACAGGAAGAGAAGCTTGTGATAGTTAGGGGTCTCGATGACACCGACGTGGCTCAGGACACCCTTAGGAGGGAGAAGTCCGGTCTCCTTGTTGAGGATGGCGCGGAGGAACTTGTCCGTTGAGCAAAGTCCTTTCATCAGCACGTCGCCCTCACCGTCGTGAACAAGCTGGACCGCCTTTGAGACAGCCTTCAGCTCAACCGGCTCGTTGACAATCTCGAAGAGATCGATGTTGATGCCATTCTTCTGACAGGTCTCTTTGATGAGTTCCTTGTCACCGACAAGGGTGACCTTCACGAAACCCAACTCGGAAGCCTTGGCGCAGGCCTCGATAGTGTGCTCATCGACAGCCCAGGCGGCGACCATTCTTTTGCAAACGCCTTTTTCCTTGAGTTCGGCGAATACGTCAGCGAATTTTGTGATCATAATATTCCTGAATTAAGATTGATTCTATTCTTCAATACTCTGCACAAGGTGCATTGTGTCGCGGGCGATGACAAGCTCCTCGTCTGTGGTGACGAGAGCGACCTTCACCTTAGAGTCAGGCAGGGAGATGACAGTGTCAACGCCCCAGGCCGTGTTGGCCTCATAGTCAAAGGTGAGTCCGAGGTAGGTGAAGTTCTCGCAGACCCTGCGGCGCAGACGGCTGTTGTGCTCGCCGATTCCTCCCGTGAAGAAGATCGCGTCCACTCCGTTCATCTCGGCCGTGTAGGCTCCGATGTACTTTATCATCTGGAATGTCAGCATCTTGAGGACAAGCTTGGCCTGACGGTCTCCCCCGTTGGCAAGTTCGTCAAGCTCGCGGGCGTCCGAAGTCTTCTGGGAAACACCAAGGAAACCGCTCTTCTTGTTCACGATGTCGTACATCTGGTCAGGAGTGAGATTCTCCTTCTTCATCATATAGAGGACGGCGTTGGCGTCAACGTCGCCGCAGCGTGTTCCCATAACGAGTCCCTCAAGCGGGGTCAGACCCATCGATGTGTCGATGGACTTGCCGTTCACAATGGCTGTGATGGAACTGCCGTTGCCGATGTGGCAGGTGATGATCCTGGAGTTGTTGATGTCGAGGCCGACCATATCCGCACCCTTTTTGGCGACGAACTGATGGCTCGTTCCGTGCGCTCCGTAGCGGCGGATGTGGTACTTGTCATAGTACTCGTAAGGGAGGCCGTACATATAGGCGTAAGGCGGCATCGTCTGATGGAATGCGGTGTCGAACGTCACGACCTGAGGCACGGAAGGAAGAACCGCCTGGCAAGCCCTGATTCCAAGAAGGTGGGCCGGATTGTGAAGCGGGGCGAAGTCACAGCAGAAGTCGATCTTCTTGATGACATCCTCGTCCACGATGGCGCTTCCGGAGAAGAAATCGGCACCCTGCACGATTCTGTGGCCGACAGCCTCGATGTCATCGAAGGACTTGAGGACTCCGTGGTCCTTGTCGATCAGAGCGTCGAGCACAATCTGCATTCCGACCGTGTGGTCAGGGACAGGGAGATCCTTCACAACCTTCTGCTTTCCCGCAGGGGTGTGCTGCAACCTGCCGCATTCAAGGCCTATCTTCTCGACTATTCCTTTGGCCAAAAGTTCATAGACGTCATCATTCTTCATATCAAGCAGCTGGTACTTGATTGAGGAACTTCCACAATTGATAACAAGAATAATCATTCCGTTTAGATTTATGCGTTTATGTGGACAAAGATACGAAATAAATAACTATTTTTGGCAAACAATATGGCAGCGCTATGGTTGGGGAGAGAGACATCGTGGGGATCAGTGTTCCATTCGCGGCGGGAATCGCGGCGGGGGCGGTTCTGTGCGCCCGGCTTGACATCAGATCCGCTGTTCCGGCGGACTGCGTTCTTATCCTTTTGGCAATATTTCTCTTTCTGGCGGTGCGCTTCGACAGGCTCAGCGACCGAAGTGGCCGGTTGGTGAGCTTGTCGAACCACCGAACAACACCGCGATTCGACAGGCTCAGCGACCGGCTAAGAAAACATCACGACCGGTCGAACGAAAGAATCCTCTTCGGAGGAATATTCCTGGTCACGGGAATATTCTGCGCCCTGAACCAGCACATCGCAGGCGGGATTCCTGAATATACCGCCGGTCCGGTAGCCCAGGCCGCGTCAAGAGCCGCCGGGCGGCTGAAAAGCGTCATCGACGGAATCCCCTACCCTTCGCAGACCACAGGCGCTCTGGTGAAAGCCCTGCTCACCGGGGACAGAAGCGACCTCTCAAAAGAGATCACAGGAATATTCCGGGACAGCGGAGCGTCGCACATCCTCGCGCTTTCGGGACTGCATCTTGGCGTGCTGTACCTCATTCTGACAAAACTCACATCACCTCTCGGCAACAGTCTGACGGCGAGGAGGATAAGATCCCCGCTCATCATCTGCGCCGCTTTTTTCTACTCGATAATGACCGGGGCCGCCCCTTCAATCGTACGGGCATTCCTCTTCATCACGATCAACGAGACCTCAAAACTTCTCGGCAGAAGAAGGAAGCCGGTCAATGTGCTGCTGGCCGCGCTGACAATCCAGTTGGCGGTCAAGCCGGACGTGATCGGATCGGTCGGATTCCAGCTCTCCTATCTGGCTATGGCCGGGATATTCATTCTCTACCCTAAGCTGGAGGGAATTTATCCTTCGACGGGAAGCGGCAGGCTGTCAAGGCTCAACCCTTTCCGCAGGATCTGGAACGCCGCCGCCCTGTCAGTCTCCTGCCAAGTCTTCACCGGACCTCTCGCCTGGCACTACTTCAGGACATTCCCAAAATACTTCATTCTCACCAACCTGATCGCCCTTCCACTGACAAGCGCGGTCATAGCCCTTTCCGTGGCCACGATCGCGCTGTCATTCTTTGGAATATGTCCGGATTTCTTAGTGGCCATCAACGACCAGGCCGTGGGAATCCTTGTGTTCTGCCTCAAGGTCATCGCCGGGATGGACGATTAGAGGCCATCCTCACTGATTTCAATACTGCCTCCTTGTGGATCTGACACCGTAGACGCAGACAACGATGAAGCAGATGAAAGGAAGGATGAACGAGACGTTCACCGCCGGAAGGAAACCGATTGTTCCCTTGTCTATTATCCAGGCCTGGAGAGGAGGCAGCACCGAACCGCCAAGGATGGCCATAATCAGACCGGCCGCTCCGAATTTGGCGTCGTCACCGAGACCGCCGAGGGCGATTCCGTAGATGGTCGGGAACATCAGCGACATAAACCCGCTGACAGCCACAAGGCAGTAAAGCCCGAGCCTGTTCTGAAGGAAGATCACTCCTGCTGTGGCGATCATTCCACCGATGGCGAAGATCGTCAGCAGTCTCGACGGCTTCAGGTACTTCATCAGCCAGGTGCAGATGAAACGGCACGTCACGAACAGGATCATAGCGACGATGTTGTACTTCTGGGACAGCACCTCGGCCGCCTGCTCGTCCATTCCCTCGGCCATAAAGACCCTTGTGCCGTACTGGATGATGAAGGTCCAGCACATAATCTGGACTCCGACATAGAAGAACTGGGCGATCACGCCCTCCCAGTAGCGAGGCCTGTGGAGCAGGCGGTTGAGAACAGGGAGAACGTTCATCTCGTGGTCTTTGTCGGCGTTCTTCGGCATCTTGGTGACAAGAATCAGGATGAACATCACGATGATGACCAGTCCGACGACCCAGTAAGGGCCTGTCAGGACATTGAGGTCTGCCTGCTTCATCGCCTCGAAGGACGCGTCGTCAAGAAGCGCCCTCTCCGCTGTGCTGGCCGGGTGCATCCTCGCCTGGATGAAGTTCATAGCCACGTACATTCCCATCAGCGAGCCGATAGGATTGAAGCACTGGGCGAAATTCAGACGGCGGGTCGAGGTCTCCTCCGATCCCATACTCAGGATGTACGGATTGCAGCTTGTCTCAAGGAACGAAAGACCGCAGGTCATTATGAAGTAGGCGATGAGGAAGAAACCGTACATTCCCACGGACTTGGCCGGAAGGAACAGCAGCGCTCCAAGGGCGTAAAGCCCGAGACCTACAAGCACACCTGCCTTGTAGGAGAACTTACGGATGAACATCGCGGCCGGAAGCGCCATACAGAAATACCCTCCGTAGAACGCCACCTGAACCAGAGACCCCTGCGTCACACTCATTCTGAATATCTTGGAGAACGCCTTGACCATCGGGTTGGTGATGTCATTGGCGAAGCCCCAGAGAGCGAAGCAGGTCGTTATGAGGATGAAAGGCAGGACGTAGCTTACTCCGCCTGCCTTCAGGATTGAATCCTTCTCCTTCATATTCAAGGATTACTTGTAGATTGGGCCGAAGTTGGCGCAGGCACGGAAGTCCGCTCCCTCCTTGTCCATTCCGAACGCGTTCCAGGCCGCCGGACGGAAGATCTTGGACTCATCGACGTTGTGCATACATACAGGGATGCGCAGCATCGAGGCAAGAGTGATGAGATCCGCTCCGATGTGGCCGTAGGAGATGGCTCCGTGGTTGGCTCCCCAGTTGTTCATCACGCTATAGACATCCTTGAACGCATCCTTTCTCGGATCGAGGCGAGGGGTGAACCAAGTCGTAGGCCAGGTAGGGTCGGTGCGCTTGTCAAGTATGTTGTGTATCTCAGGATCGATGTCCACGACCCAACCCTCGGCGATCTGGAGGACAGGTCCGAGACCGTCAACGATGTTGATTCTGGCCATTGTCGCAGGGAAATCTCCCCTTGAGACGAAGTGTATGCTGAATCCGCCACCACGGAAGTAGTCCCTGTCGGCCGGCATCCACTGCGAATGCTCAAGGCAACGCTTCTGGTCCTCGTCTGTCATCTCCCAGAACGGCTTCATCACAGGATTGCCCTCGGCGTCCGAGCTCTGGCCACAGCCGTCCATTGTCGTGGCTCCGGAGTTGATCAGGTGGATGATGCCGGGAGCGGCCTTGCCGGTGAGTTCCTTGCCGGTCACTCTCTTGACAGCCTCAGGACTCCAGTACGTCCTCACGTCGGAGAAAATCTGCGGACGATTGGTCAGAAGGTGGGCGAACAGCATAGCGGTTCCGTTGAGCGAGTCGTTCTCGGTGGCAAGGATGGAAGGCTCTCTGCGTCCGTTCCAGTCGAAATTGGTGTTGAGAAGAGTCTCGGTGAAGTCTCCGTTAGGCATCCAGTCGGTCCACTGACGCTGTCCCTGGAAACCTCCGGCGATGGCGTTGTGGCCAAGGGCCTCCTCCTTGAATCCCATCTCGCGGAGCTTAGGGTTGCCGTGCATCAGATCCATCACGATGATGGTCATCTTCACCACGAACTCCCAGTCCTTGTCCTTCTGCTCGCGGGTCTTTTGCTTGCCCTCAGGGTTCTTGTCCCAGCCCTCGTTAGGCATACAGTATTTCTTCACCCAGGCCATAGCCTTCTCGAACTCGTCCTTGTCGTAGATTCCAAGGTCCATACGCCTGAGAATCTCGACCTCATCGACACTTTCGTTCCTCATTCCCAAGTACTTCTGGAAGAAGTTGGTGTCAACGATCGACCCGGCGATGCCCATTGTGACGCTGCCAATGGAGAGATAGGACTCCCCTCTCATCTCGGCGACGGCCACCGCACCCTTGGCGAAACGGAGGATCTTCTCGGCCACATCCTCAGGAATCGAGTTGTCGTCCAGATCCTGGACATCGTGTCCGTAGATTCCGAAAGCAGGAAGGCCCTTCTGTGCGTGCGCGGCCAGCACGGCGGCGAGATAGACGGCTCCCGGACGCTCTGTTCCGTTGAATCCCCAGACGGCCTTCGGCCAGTAAGGGTTCATATCCATCGTCTCAGAGCCATAGCACCAGCAGGAGGTAACGGTGATCGTTCCTCCGACCCCCTCGCGCTCGAACTTCTCGGCGCAGGCGGCGCTCTCAGCCACGCGGCCGATGGTTCCGTCGGCGATGACACACTCGACCGGAGTGCCGTCAGTGTATCTCAGATTGGAGGAGATCAAAGCGGCCACATTAGCCGCAAGGGTCATTGTCTTTTCCTCAAGACTTTCACGCACACCGCCTTGACGGCCATCGATGGTCGGACGGATTCCTATTTTAGGATGCTTCATAAATTGGATGTTTTAATGTTAAAGTCGTTAAAAGCGCGCGCCGCAAAGGACACGCGAGTGGTAAATTTACGAATATTATCTGAAAATAGAATGCAGAATGCGGATAAACTCGCGGTTGCCCGCCTTCAGCAAGGAGAAAAACCTCTCCTTTATCGGACGGTCGGGGGTTTTCCAGGCGGGCAGATCCGGCTTCCTGCCGGTTCTGGCAAGAATCCCCGGGGCAAGGACACGGGCTATCCCGGCTTTCGCCACAGGCGCTCCGCAACCATAGTCAAAAAGGCTGGGACGGAATATGTCGGACGGGTTCTCAAGATGTCGGACGGCATATTCTGGAATCAGCGTGAGCGTCATATCATAGAGGTGGCAAGGAACCGGAATGACCGGATCAGGCTCCAACAGCCTTCCGTGGCGGGACCTGCCGCCGTAAAGCAGGTTGCCGGACAGGTCGGAGACAGCCCCGGCGATCACAGCCTTGTGGCGCAGGAAAAAGGAATTCTCGAAAAAAGATGCGAAAGCGCCCTCCTCCAGACGAAGGTCGGAATCCATCCAAAGATAGAAGTCAAATCCTGCCTTGCAGACCTTTTCCCAAACCTTGCGGTAGCCCGCCGCTCCCTCGTCATTCAAAAAAGTGGTGAATGAATATTCTCCCGTGGCCGTCAGCGCCTCGATCTGCCGCTGGCACTCCTCCATCCCACCTTTCTCACCGTCCCCGACAAGAGTTATGATAAGAGCGACGTTCATAGGCTTGCCTTACTAAGAGTCCAGCTTGAGGACGGCCATAAAGGCGCTCTGAGGCACCTGCACAGTACCTATCTGACGCATCCTCTTCTTTCCTTCCTTCTGTTTCTCAAGCAGTTTCCTCTTACGGGTCACGTCACCTCCGTAGCACTTGGCGGTCACGTCCTTGCGGACCTGACGCACGGTCTCGCGGGCGATGATCTTCGCCCCGATGGCGGCCTGGACGGCGATGTCGAACTGCTGACGAGGGATCAACTCCTTGAGTTTCAGGCAGATCTTGCGTCCGAAATCGTAGGCGTGATCCTCGTGGATAAGCGTCGAAAGAGCGTCGGCCGGATCGCCGTTCAGCAGGATGTCCAGCTTGACGAGCCTCGCCGGACGGAAATCCGTGACGTGGTAGTCGAACGAGGCGTAGCCCTTGGACACGGACTTCAGTTTGTCGTAGAAATCGAACACGATCTCGGAGAGCGGCATATCGTAGGTCAGCTCAACCCTGTCGGAAGTGATGTAATGCTCTCCGACCAGAGTTCCCCTCTTGTCCATACAGAGCTTCATTATCGCACCGTAGAAATCGGTCTTGGAGATGATCTGCGCGCGGATGAACGGCTCCTCGATGTGGTCGATGAGCGTCGGGGCGGGAAGGCCGGACGGATTGTGTACGTCAAGAACCTCACCCTGAGTGGTATAGACCTTATAGGAAACGTTAGGGACAGTCGTGATGACATCCATATTGAACTCCCTGAAAAGGCGCTCCTGCACGATCTCAAGGTGCAGAAGGCCGAGGAATCCGCAGCGGAAACCGAAACCGAGCGCGAGCGAGGACTCCGGCTCATACACAAAGGAAGCGTCGTTGAGCTGGAACTTCTCAAGAGTAGCCCGCAGTTCCTCGAACTTGTCCGCCTGGACAGGATACATTCCAGCGAACACCATCGGCTTGACCTCCTCGAATCCGGCGATGGCGGCAGCGCAAGGCCTTGCAGAATGCGTGATGGTGTCTCCCACCTTGACCTCGACAGCCCTCTTGATTCCGGAGATGATGTAGCCCACGTCTCCTGTGGACACCTCCCCGGTCGGCTGGAGTTTCATTTTCAGGACACCGACCTCCTCGGCGTCATATTCCTGACCGGTGGCGACGAACTTGACCTTGTCGCCCGTGCGGATGGAGCCGTTCAGCACCTTGAAATAAGCGATGATCCCTCGGAACGGATTGAACACCGAGTCGAAGATCAACGCCTGAAGCGGAGCGTCGGGATCACCGTGCGGAGCGGGAATCTTCTCGACAATGGCGTCTAAAAGCGGCGGAATCCCCTCTCCCGTGCGGGCAGAGACTCTGAATATGTCGTCGTGGTCACAGCCCAAAAGGTCAACAATCTGGTCGGCCACAATCTCGGGCTGGGCTGAGTCCATATCGATCTTGTTCATCACCGGGATTATCTCAAGCCCGTGATCCACAGCCAGATAAAGGTTCGAGATCGTCTGTGCCTGAATGCCCTGCGAAGCGTCCACGACCAGCAGCGCTCCCTCGCAGGAGGCTATCGAGCGGGAGACCTCGTAGGAGAAATCCACGTGGCCCGGAGTGTCGATCAGGTTGAGGACGTATCTCTCACCCTTGTAGGTGTACTCCATCTGGATGGCGTGGCTCTTGATGGTGATTCCCTTCTCCCTCTCCAGATCCATATCATCCAGGACCTGCGCCTCCATATCTCTGGAGGACAGGGTCTTGGTGAGTTCGATCAGCCTGTCGGCGAGTGTGCTCTTTCCGTGGTCGATGTGAGCGATTATGCAGAAATTTCGTATGTGCTTCATATTCCGTGTCTCTAATGCGGAGCCGTTACCGGCGCAAATTTTCGTGGAATTGCAAAAATAAGCAATTTGTCGTACATTTGAGAGATGTTTGGAATTTTTGTCTGAAGCAAAGGGGCGGGAAACGCTCATTTCACAGGTGATTCCGGGCAGACGCACAGAATTGATGACAACCATTAATGACTGACGAGGAGATTATCGGCCTTTACAGGAACGGGCAGGAGGAAAAAGCGTTCAGAGAGATAGTCGCGGCCTACAGCGAGCGGCTGTACTGGCACGTGCGCGGCTTTGTCTGCTCGCACGAGGACACGGACGACCTTCTCCAGGAGATCTTCGTGAAGATCTGGTCAGCGCTTCCTTCGTTCAGAGGAGACTCGAAACTCTTCACGTGGATCTACAGGATAGCCACGAACGAGACGCTGAACTGGCTGCACAAGCAGAAAATCCGCTCGATCCTCAGATTCGAGAGCATCGACACGGAGCTTGAGGACAAGATTGACGACGATCCCTATTTCAGCGGGGACGAGGCCCAGCGCCTTCTTTTCAAGGCGATCGCCAAACTTCCGAAAAAGCAGAAGTCCGTGTTCTGCCTGCGCTATTTCGACGACCTACCCTACGAGGACATCTCCGAGATCTTAGGGACATCCGTGGGAGCGCTCAAAGCCTCCTACCATTTCGCATCCGAAAAAGTCAGGGCGGAACTGGAGGCCGGAAAGACAACGTAAGACTTACTGACACGGATCCATCGATTTTCAAGAAATTATTTTAAACCTTGGTGTGAACAATCTGTCAAAGAGAACGTGATGCAAGAGAAAAGCAGAATATTCATTGATGCCGGGAAGTCGGCGCTCAGAGTTCCGGAAGGGTACTTCGAGGAACTCAGGGAACGGCTTGGCACCATTCCGGAAGCGGGTCGGGCAGTAAGTCCGGCGCAGCGTCTGAAGCCATACCTTGCGCTCGCGGCCTGTTTCGTCGCCCTTTTAGTGGCGGGGAATGCGGTTCTGAGAGGGACGGCGGGGAAAGACACGACCAGCGACATCTACGAGGAACTCGGCTATGTCAGTCTGCTACAGGCGAATGAGTACCTGAATTCCGAACCGGCGGAGCAGGACACGATCACCGACGAGGACGTGATCAACTACCTGATCGATTCCGGAACCTCGGCAGAACTGATTGAATATACAGGGCTTATAGCGAAAAAATAGAATTGGGTATGAAACGAATATTACTGATGCTCTCTGTCCTGATCCTCGCCTTCTCGAACGCGGGGGCGCAGGAAAAAGGGAAAAAAGATTGGCAAGACAGATGGAAAGCCGAAAAAATCGCGTATCTTACCGACGCAATGGAGTTGACAAGTTCGGAGGCAGAGAAGTTCTGGCCGGTCTATAATAAATGTGAGTGCGAGAAAAAAGATTCGTTCAAGGCTATGGTGAATGCCTACAAGGCTCTTGACGAAGCGATAAACGCCGGGAAGGACGAGAAAGAAATCAACAATTTGCTTGATAAATATCTCGAAGCGCAGGATTCTGGCAAGGATATTGAAAGGAAATATGTTGCCGAATACCGCAAGGTACTTCCGAGCAAAAAAGTGGCGAAGCTGTACATCGCGGAGGAATCATTCCGACGGCAGCAGATCCATAGACTGAACAAGAACGATAAAAAATAAGTACGAGAACAACAGATTATTTTTTTTGGTCAATTGGTTAATGGTTAGTTTGGTTACAGACAATAATCTGTTACAAGGGAAGCTTGCTGTGAAGTACGCTTCCCTTTTTCGTTTAAAAGAGTCAGAGTCTCCTCAACAGGTTGGTCGCCGCACAGCCCCCTGCGCCTGAACTGGGCAATCAGCCTTGACACTGGTTTGCGCTCCACCGTCTTTATCCTCAGCACTTTCCATAGACCGAAACCGCACATTCTCGCATAGCGGAGCAAGGCTTTCTCCTGGTCGGAAGGCAGGATCATAGAGACACGGCCATATTCATTGAGAGCGACGGAGGCATATTCCAGAATCTCCCGGTAGGAGAGGGATTCCGCACCTGCGCCGCTTTCAGGTCCGCCGATGTGACGCGCCGAGTTGCGCCTTGGCTCTGGAGCCTGAAGGGAGTTGTCGAAGTACGGCGGGTTCGAGACGATGAGGTCGAAACGCGCTTCCGGACAGGCTCGGCCGAACGCCCGCAGCCCAAGGTTCTCCGCCTTCATCCAACCAGCCCACGGCGAGAGCCGGAAATTCTCCGCCGCCTCCTCGGCCGAAGGTGTGTCAATGTCGATTCCGCTGACACTCCAATCTCCTTGCGGCCGCAAGTCTCCGAGCCGCTGGGCGATCATCAGAGCCACAGCGCCGGTGCCTGTGCCGATGTCAAGCACACTGCGGTCGCCTGGCAGGACATCAGTCACCGCCCCGAGCAGAACGCCGTCGGTGTTGACTTTCATAGCCGAGCGCTCGTTGCGCACGTCAAACCGCTTGAAATGGAAAACGCTCATTCAGGACAGCTATTCATCAACAAACTGTCCGTCACGCATAAAGAGAGACCTGTCGCACATCCCGGCCAGATCCGGGTCGTGGGTCACAATCACGATTGTCTGCCCGTAGCGTTTTCTTAGGTCGAAGAAGAGATTGTGGATCTCGGTCTTTGTCCTGGAGTCAAGATTACCGGAAGGCTCGTCGGCGAAAAGAATCGCCGGTTCATTGATCAAGGCTCTTGCGATCGCGACTCTCTGCTGCTCGCCTCCAGAAAGTTCCGACGGCTTGTGGGTCATTCTCTCGCCGAGTCCCATATCCTTAAGAAGTCTTGAGGCCGCCTCCCTCGCGTCCTTGTCGGAGCGTCCGGCGATGAAAGCCGGGATCATCACGTTCTCCAGAGCGTTGAACTCCGGCAGAAGATGATGCGCCTGAAAAACGAATCCGATCCTCCGGTTTCTGAATGCGGAAAGTTCCTTGCCGCCCAGATGCAGGACATCGGTGCCGTCTATCTCAAGGGTTCCTCCGTCAGGAGTCGAGAGAGTGCCAAGAATCTGAAGGAGGGTGGATTTTCCTGCGCCGGAAGCGCCCATAATGGACACCACCTCCGACTTATCCACCTGAAAATCAATTCCCCGAAGAACCTTCAGATCTCCGAAAGATTTCTCTATGCCCCGTGCCTGTATGATCATAAGCCTGTGTGAGATTCAATGATTGTGAACATTTCCGATTCAAAGATAAATGATTTTTTCAAAAAAGTTTTGCGAATTTCAAAAAAAAGGCATAACTTTGCAGTCCTTTCCAATGAGAACGCCGTTTTGGCAGGTTGTCAGGAAAGGCCTGAGGGGTTAACCCGAAGGAATGTTATCGGGGTGTGGCGCAGTTGGCTAGCGCATCTGGTTTGGGACCAGAGGGTCCAGTGTTCGAGTCACTGTACCCCGACACGGAAGAGAGGCTGATCGAATGATCAGCCTCTTTTTTGTTATGCAACCCGTGACCTCCGGGATCAACAACAATCCGTTCCACCCCTCAGTCGCTTCGCGCCAGCTCCCGGGGGAGCGCACCCTCCACCGCCTCCCTCGCCGGGAGGCACGTTCGTGCCTTACTCCTTCCACCCCTCAGTCGCTTCGCGACAGCTCCCGGGGGGAGCGCCACCCTCCACCGCCTCCCTCGCCGGGAGGCCCT
>CAYZKZ010000063.1:11661-17636 GCA_964479325.1 uncultured Muribaculaceae bacterium | reverse complement strand
GACCATCAGGACGTGATGGCCTGCCGCCAGACCGGCTTCGCCCTCCTCGCCTCAGGATCAGTCCAGGAGGCACAGGATCTCGCCGCCGTGGCTCACCTCGCCGCCATCAAGTCAAGCATTCCTTTCCTCCACTTCTTCGACGGATTCCGCACATCTCACGAGATCCAGAAGATCGAGGCCCTCGACGAGGATGAACTCAAGAAGATGGTCAGCGAGAAGTCCCTCAAGGCTTTCCGCGACAGGGCCCTCAATCCTGACGCTCCTGTCACAAGAGGAACCGCTCAGAACGGAGACGTTTATTTCCAGGCAGTCGAGTCAAGGAACAACTTCTACAACGCCGTTCCTGACATCGTGGCCCGCTATATGGGTGAGATCAGCGAGCTGACAGGACGCGAGTACCGTCCGTTCACCTACTACGGAGCGGCCGACGCTGAGAACATCATCGTGGCTATGGGTTCCGTGACCGAGACCATCAAGGAGACAATCGACTACCTCGCGAAGAAGGGCAGGAAGTACGGACTCATCACCGTTCACCTCTACAGGCCGTTCGCCGAGAAATATTTCCTCAAGGTCCTTCCTAAGACCGTCAAGAGGATCGCTGTCCTCGACAGGACAAAGGAGCCGGGAGCGCTCGGAGAGCCTCTCTACCTCGATGTCAAGGCTCTGTTCCAGGGCCAGGCGAACTCTCCGCTCATCATCGGAGGCCGCTACGGACTTTCCTCAAAGGACACCACACCGGCTCAAATCGTCGCCGTATTCGACAACCTCGAGCAGAACGAGCCTAAGAACGGATTCACGATCGGCATCGTTGATGATGTGACATTCAAGTCACTCTCCATCAAGAGCGAGGTTTCCATCGTGAAGCCTGGCACAACCGAGTGCAAGTTCTACGGACTCGGATCAGACGGAACCGTCGGAGCCAACAAGAACACCATCAAGATCATCGGAAGCCACACGCAGAAATACTGCCAGGCCTACTTCGACTATGACTCGAAGAAGTCCGGCGGCTACACCTGCTCTCACCTCCGCTTCGGAGACAACCCTATCAAGGCTCCTTATCTTGTCAGCACTCCTGACTTCGTGGCCTGCCACGTTCCTTCCTACCTGAGCAAGTACGACGTGCTCAAGGGCATCAAGGAGAACGGAACACTCCTCCTCAACTCTCTCTGGGACGAGGAAGAGACCGTTAAGAGAATCCCTGACAACGTGAAGGCCATCATCGGCAAGAAGAAGATCAAGCTCTACATCATCAACGCCACCAAGATAGCCGCCGAGATCGGACTCGGCAACAGGACCAACACGATCCTCCAGTCCGCTTTCTTCAAGATCACAGGCATCATCCCTTACGAGGACGCGGTGAAGTATATGAAGGACGCGATTGTGAAGAGCTACGGCAAGAAGGGCGAGAATGTGGTGAATATGAACTTCGCCGCCGTTGACCGTGGCGGTGAATATACCGAAGTCACAATCCCTGCCGAGTGGGCAAAGATCTCAGCCAAGTTCGAGACTCCGGGCAAGGATCGTCTCGCTCCTGCGTTCGTGAAGGAGATCGCCGACGTTGTGAACTCCCAGAACGGAGACTCACTCCCTGTAAGCGCATTCCTGCCTTACGCTGACGGAACGATGCCAGCCGGCACCTCAGCCTACGAGAAGCGCGGCGTAGCCGTCACTGTTCCAAGCTGGGACGCCGAGAAGTGTATTCAGTGCAACTCCTGCGCATTTGTCTGTCCTCACGCCGCCATCCGTCCGTTCCTGCTCACAGCGGAAGAGGCCGCCAAGGCTCCGGAAGGACTCAAGAAGGCACAGGGCAAGGCTGTTCTGAAAGAATATTCATTCGCCCTCTCAATCTCTGTTGACGACTGCACCGGTTGCGGCAACTGCGTGGATGTCTGCCCTGCGAAGGAAAAGGCTCTCACAATGGTTTCCGCCCTCGACCAGCAGGCAGAGCAGGAGAATTTCAACTGGCTCTCCACCAAGGTAGGCTACAAGGACACCGTTGTCAACAAGACAGCCAACGTCAAGAACTCCCAGTTCGCACAGCCTCTGTTCGAGTTCAGCGGAGCCTGCGCCGGTTGCGGTGAGACTCCTTACATCAAGAACATCACCCAGCTCTTCGGTGACAGGATGATGATCGCCAACGCGACAGGCTGCTCCTCAATCTACGGAGCGTCATTCCCTGCCTCACCTTACTGCACCAACGCCCAGGGTCACGGCCCGGCTTGGCAGAACTCCCTCTTCGAGGACAACGCCGAGTTCGGTCTTGGAATGAAGATCGGTTCCGACCGCGCGAGAGAGACCGTCGCCAACCTTATGACCGGCGCTCTTGAATGCGACAAGTGCTCCGACGAGATCAAGGCGCTGTTCAGGCAGTGGCTTGACAACAAGGAGAACGGCGAGATCACAAGAGAGGTCGCCGACAAGGTTGTACCGCTTATGGAGCAGTCTAACTGCCCTAACTGCAAGAAACTTCTTGACTACAAGCACTTCATCCCTGCAAGAAGCCAGTGGATCTTCGGTGGTGACGGTTGGGCCTACGACATCGGCTACGGCGGACTCGACCACGTCCTCGCTTCCGGCAAGAACGTCAATGTGCTCGTTCTCGACACCGAGGTCTATTCCAACACAGGCGGACAGAGTTCCAAGTCAACACCTGCCGGAGCGATCGCCAAGTTCGCAGCCTCAGGAAAGAAGATCCGCAAGAAGGATCTCGGTATGATGGCCATCAGCTACGGCTACGTCTATGTCGCTCAGGTCGCTATGGGTGCAAGCCCAGCGCAGTACCTCAACGCCATCAAGGAGGCCGAGGCATACGACGGACCGTCACTCATCATCGCCTACGCTCCGTGCATCAACCACGGTCTGAAGGCCGGTATGGGTCTGAGCCAGAAGGAGGAGAAGCTCGCTGTTGACTGCGGTTACTGGCATCTGTACAGGTACAACCCAGCCCTCGAGTCAGAAGGCAAGAATCCGTTCACCCTCGACTCCAAGGAGCCAGACTGGACCAAGTTCCAGGACTTCCTCAAGGGAGAGGTACGTTTCGCTTCCCTCTACAAGCTCTTCCCTGACAGGGCTCAGGAACTCCTGAGTCTCACCGAGGAGTTCGCCAAGGTACGTTACGGCACCTACGCCCGCCTCGCAGGCAAGTAGTGTCGCAGACATATTCATAAAAAGGGGGCTGGCTAAAATTTTAGTCAGCCTCTTTTTTCTGTCGCAAGAACAGGAAGCTTTTTAAATAAATTTAGACTGCTTCTAAAGTCAATTCCGGAATTTAGTTGTATATTCGCTTATGCTGAGCCACAAGGCGCATTTATGAAAGCCAAAGCGAGCGTTGGACGAGATGAGCCGACGGGAAAAGGTAATTTGAGAAGATGAACGAAATCGAGGAAATCGAATGGTTCGCTATGCGGGTCACCTACCACAGGGAACTGGAAGCCAAAAGGCTTCTGGACGAGAGAGGTGTGGAGAATTTCATCCCGATGAAGTACGAGAAATCCTCCAAGACAGGCCGGAAGCGCCTTGTCCCGGTGATCCACAACATCATCTTCGTCCGAACCACCGCATCTAAAATCGCAGCCCTCAAAAAGCCGTCCTGCATCCCCCTGCTCCAGTATATGATGGATCAAAGGTTAGGAAAGAAAATCACAGTTCCCGAAAAACAAATGCGGACATTCATCGCCGTTGCAGGCACCTACGACGAGTCCCTCCGTTTTTTCGGTCCTACCGAGATCAACTTCACCAAAGCCCAGAAAGTCCGGGTGACCGGCGGAATCTTCGAAGGCTGCGAAGGAGTCTTTGTCAAAGTCAAAGGCTCACGCTCGAAAAAAGTTGTTGTCGAAATCCAAGGCGTAGTCTCCGTCGCCCTCGTCTCCCTGCACCCCGACCTCGTCGTCCCGATTCAATGACCGACACGGCAACGGCGGCACACGATGAATATTTTGGAATATATTGTATTCAGTGATTTGCCTTTTTAGATAGTTTTGCTAAATTTGCATTACTTTGAAATAAGCGTGCACGGCCAATCAATGAAAGCGGAGGCTCAAAATGACTGCTTTCTCCGCCACGCCAGCCTAACTTATTGACACCTAACCTATTAAAGTGGGTGCCAAGCCCCAAGATTTTATCTCAATCATAACGAATCAATCAGAAGATGATCATAGCTGTTGACTTTGACGGGACAATCGTCGAACACAAATACCCGAAAATCGGCAAAGAGATTCCTTTCGCCGTCGAGACCCTTAAACGCATTCAGAACGACCACAACACTCTGATTCTGTGGTCTGTCAGAGAGGGTCAACTGCTGAAGGATGCCGTTGACTGGTGCCGGGAGCGCGGCCTTGAGTTCTACGCCGTCAACAGCAATCATCCCGAAGAATATTACGAAGGCGAGGAAACCCCGACCTCTCCCCGCAAGCTGAAAGCCGACCTCTTCATAGACGACCGCAACCTCGGCGGCCTCCCCGACTGGGGCGAGATCTACGAGATCGTCTCGAACCACCTCACCTTCCGCGACTACTACCTTAGCCGGTCCGCCCAAAAGTCCCCAGCCCACAAACAATCCTTCTGGAGCCGCCTGAAGAAGTAGTGCGACGGCATATTCAATGAATAGAAATGCCCACCGACATAACACCTGAACGTTTATGCAAACCATATTGTCAGAATTACAATCAAAACTCCGCCTCGGAGAGAACTCCGAAATTGAGTTCAAGACAGCCAAGGGAGGTTTTCCAAAATCATTTTGGGAAACATTCTCTGCTATGGCGAACAGCGACGGTGGTATGATTGTGCTTGGGGTGAAAGAATCCGGCGGACAATATATTCCAGACAAAATGACAAAGGACACCGCGACGGCCTACCGCAAGGTATTTTGGGACAACGCCCACAACAAAACTTGCGTCAGCGTGCCTTTGCTTGTCGAAAGCGACGTACAGGAAGTGGCCACAGAAAGCGGAGACAATATGCTGGTGTTCAGGATTCCAAGAGCCCCTTACAATCTACGCCCTGTTCATTTGACACGTAATCCATTCGGACACACCTACGTACGCCGCCACGAAGGAGACTATTGCTGTTCCGACGACGAAGTTCGACAAATGCTGTCCGACGCCAACAATCTAAAGTCAAGCGCAGACTCAAGGATTCTGAGAGGATACACCATAAATGACATAGATTTACCAACTTTGCGGAGATTCCGCAGAGCCTACGAAAGCAGGCACGAAGGCCATCCTTGGAATGATGATGACGACCAACAATTCTTAGAGCACATCGGCGCATTTCGCAAAGACCGCGCTACCTCCACAGAAGGGTTCACAGTTGCCGGAATATTGATGTTCGGCAAAACAAACAGCATAACGGATCCAGAGTGCTGCCCGTATTATTTTCCAGACTATAGAGAACGACTGAGTGACGATCAATCAATCCGATGGACAAACCGGATATACCCGGACGGCACTTGGGAAGCAAACCTGTACCAATTTTATTCAAGGGTTCTCCCAATGATTCAACATTCATTGCCTGTTCCTTTCCGTCTGGACGAAAACCAAATGCGTGTGGACACCACCTCGGCTCACACATCACTACGGGAGGCATTTGTCAACTGTCTGGTACACTGCGCCTACACTGTAATGGGGAACATCACCATAGACAGGTATCCGAACCGTATTGTTATGTCCAATCCTGGAACAATGCTGATCAGCCTGAATGAATATGAAGAAGGAGGACACAGCGTATGCCGTAATCCACTACTGCAAAAGATGTTTATTCTATTAGGTATAAGTGAGAGGGGCGGCAGCGGCGCCGACGTGATAGCCAAAGGATGGAATGACAATGGATGGAAACCTTTGCCACACTTGCGCGAGTGCCACAATCCAGACAGGGTCGAGATCTCATTGGAGATCCCTACGCTCCCAACCGGCAACGGTCTGATTGAAAGTTCCACAGGATCGCTCGCAAACGTCGTGGAATCGCCGACAAAACACAAA
>CAYZKZ010000063.1:0-11561 GCA_964479325.1 uncultured Muribaculaceae bacterium | reverse complement strand
AACGACGATAACGACCGCAAAAACGACGATAACGACCGCAAAAACGACGATAACGACCGCAAAAACGACGATAACGGCATTGGGAATAATGGCAATCTGTCAATAAGTGACCGGACACGTAAGAAAATATTTTTATACATAGCCGAGCATCCAGGTTGCAAATCCTCCCAGATCGCCGAATATGTCAGCCTCGGTGATTCCCAAACAAAACTATACTTGAGGCAGCTGGTCAAAGAAGGCAAGATCATCCCCCAAGGCGCAAACAAGAACCGCACTTACATCGCCAGAACTTAAAGACCATTTCGGGAATAATTGCTTCCCTTAGGGTCAATAGTACGATAGAGAAAGTCAAGGTAATCATATCCTTTATTATGACTGACAGCGAGATCATCACAGGGTATTTTCAAGGTGTGTTCTGGGCGTACCTTGGTCTTTCTATGATCAGCTGCAATGCGACTGAAGAATCTCTTGATGCAGCCAAAATAATCGCTGAAAAGATGAATGAACAACGTATAGACACCCTGACACTTTCAAAAGAAGAGAAAGATCGAATGAAAGCGGAATGGAAAGCCTGGAGCGAGTCGGCACTAAAAGGCTTCAAAGACACTTTAAGGAAAGAGGGGCGACTGGTGGGTAAACAGTAAAACGAAAATGAGCGGTGCCTCTATCGACCGTTCATTTGAGAATTCAAGATAGCCAAGCCCGACGGCTCATAATAATATCGCAGCAAAATCAGCAAAATAACGGACAATGTCCACCCAGACAGAAAGTACAGTAAACAACAAACGAATCGCCAAGAACACCGCCCTGCTCTACGTCAGGATGCTGTTCTCGATGGGAGTCGGGTTGTTCACAAGCAGAGTCATCCTTGCCAGTTTAGGCGTTGAAGACTACGGAATCAGCAACGTGGTCGGTGGAGTCGTGGCGATGTTCGGATTCCTGAACGCAGCGATGACAACATCGACTCAACGCTACCTGACATACGAGTTAGGGCGTGGCGATGTTCCGAGACTCAGGACAACGTTTATGACAAGTCTGTACATACACGTCATTATTGCGGCAACCGTTGTGATTCTATCGGAGACTATCGGACTGTGGTTTCTGAACAACAAGATTGTCATACCGGCCGGACGTGAGGCAGCGGCAGCGTTCTGCTATCAAGGTGCCATAGTCTCAACAGTTATGTCGATTCTTAGCTATCCGTTCAATGCGGCCATCGTCTCGCACGAGAAGATGGGAGCATTCGCCTACATCTCGATTCTGGACGTTATGCTTAAACTCGGCGTAGCGTACACTCTTTACGTCGTCAACTTTGACAAACTGATAGTGTACGCCATATTGACACTGTGCGTACAGTTTCTAATGACTTCCATCTACTTCATATACTGCGTACGGCATTTCGACGAAACACACTTTCGGAGGCTATGGGATGCGAGGCTTCTCAAAGAGATGGGATCATTCGCCGGATGGAATATGTGTGGAAATGTTGCCTACATCCTTTTCACCCAAGGCATCAACATTCTTCTGAATATGTTTTTCGGGCCAGTCGTCAACGCCGCAAGGGGCGTGGCGGTGCAGGTACAGGGCGCAATTATGCAGTTTGCCGGGAACTTCCAAACCGCAATCAATCCGCAGATCACAAAAACATATTCACAGAATGATTTGGAGAATATGCACAGACTCATCTACCGAAGTTCGAAATTCACTTTCTTCCTGTTACTATTCCTGTCATTACCAGTATTTTTAGAGGTAAACGTCATTCTTAATATCTGGTTGAAAACTGTCCCTGAATATTCAGCCATCTTCCTCCGACTGATGCTTTGCGTGGCAATCATAGATGCTGTCGCCAACCCATTGATGGTTTCCGCAGCGGCAACTGGTAAAGTAAAGGTCTATCAATCAGTAGTGGGAGGGATTTTGCTTGCGATCGTTCCTATTTCGTACATCGTCTTGAAACTTGGAGGAGAGCCATATTCTGTATTCATTGTACATCTTTGCGTATGCTTCGTTGCATTCATTGTGCGGCTGTTCATCGTTAGACCTTTGATTAAAATCACCATCAAAGACTTCATATTCAATGTCGTAGCAAGGTGCGCCGCCGTGGCGATTCCAGCCGTAGCAGCCTCGTATGCATTCAGGGCTCTGCTTCCGGACTCTACACCTTGCGCTTTAGCTGTTTGCTGCTTTAGCGCCGCTACCGTGGCATTGTTCACTTACTATGTCGGACTTACAAGTCACGAGCGAACAGTCATCGGAGAAAAAATCTCCGAGATAATACACCGCTTCGGAATATGCTAAGAATCACAGAGAAAGCCAATTGCTGCGGCTGCGCCGCCTGCGTGCAGGCTTGCAAGAAGCAATGTATAAGACTAACTGCTGACAAGGAAGGATTCCTCTATCCATCCATTAATGAGACTTTGTGCGTCAAGTGTGGTAAGTGCTTGAAAGTCTGTCCGGAGCGCCAGACATACGAGGCGAGAGTTCCTACCGGAGTCTATGCGGCAATCAATCCGGATGAAAAGGTCAGAATGCGCAGCAGCAGCGGCGGTATATTCTCCCTGCTCGCTGAATACGTCATCGAGCAGGATGGGGTCGTTTTTGGTGCGGCTTTCAATGAGTGTCTGGAAGTGGTTCATTGCCACGTGGAAACAATGGAGGGAGTTGCCGCGTTCCAGGGCTCCAAGTATGTTCAGAGCCGAATCGGGGCATCATTCCAAGATGCGGAAAATTTTCTTAAAAGCGGTCGCAAAGTCCTTTTCTCCGGCACTCCCTGCCAAATAGCCGGCCTGAAAAGTTATCTTGGGAAGGACTATCCGGGCCTGCTGACTGTTGACTTCGTCTGCCACGGCGTGCCAAGTCCCGGAATATTCAAGGAATATCTTGCTTCGCAACATTCTGCTGTCTCCGACATCAACTTCCGTGATAAGAGAACTGGGTGGAAAAATTACAGCATTACAGTGGCAACCCCTTCCGGGGATAAAAGTCAACTCTTCGATGCTAATGAATATATGCGGGCTTTTCTTGGCAATCTTTCCCTTCGTCCATCCTGCTATCGTTGCCGCTTCCGCTCTGGCCATTCAGCGAGTGACATCACCCTCGGTGATTTTTGGGGCATTGACAAGCTCCGTCCGGAACTGGAGGATGACAAAGGAGTAAGTCTGGTCATAGTAAACAATAAGGAAGCGGACAGCCTTTTGAAAACCCTTGGATGTAGTTTGACCGAAATGGCTCTGGATGATGCCGTCAAGTACAACCCCAGCATAAACACCTCTGTGACGATTCCTCCCCACCGCCACCTGTTCTTCTGGACAAGGAAGCATTTTGGCCTGATGACAGCCCTGCGGCTATTCTGCGGCAATGCCATCCTCAGCAGAGCCATCCGGAAAGCCTGTAGATTATTTGCACACAAAGATGCAACGGATTCATAAACCGCAAGGAGGTACCCTTCGGGTGAAGGACACCTCCTATTGGCAGCACGAATGCGACAGGACACCAGTCGAGGCCGGTCTAAGTTACAAACTAAAGTTCCCTATTCTTTCGAATGTAACCTTTGACAAGTTCTTTTTTACCATTGCGAGTCCTAACATAAGGAGACACTTTGGTTGGCTTGGTCTTTTCGCAGTCTAAGCGAATCTCAAGCCTCAGTTTAACTATCTTTTTCATGTGTGATATTATTGTGATTCGAGATAGAGTTGGAGGGTTGAAAATGCTAGATCATCCTGCTGTAAAAGCAAGAAGAGCAACCGATAGGGCGGCTGCTCTTCATAGAGTTCAAGATAGTTAAACCGTCCCCTCAATCTCACAATAATATCACTGCAAAGGTAGAAATAATCAGTGGAACTCAAAGTGTTTTCTTAAGAATTTCACGTTTCTCTGTCAAAGAATAGATAAGATTGTATGAAAATCGCGATCCTGACACTGCCGCTAATCGACAATTATGGTGGAATACTTCAGTGCTATGCCTTGCAGACGGTGCTGGAGGGGATGGGGCATCAGGTTACGGTGCTGGACAGAAGGTGGACTGGAGGAGGAAGCAGGCTTGTCCTCAGGCGGTTCGGGAGTTTGGCAAAATGTATCGTAAAAAAATACGTGTTAGGGCAGAAGGACATTGTCTTGATGGCACCTTGGACGGAGGATTATCATATTCACAGGCGTTCGAAGACAGTAGAAAGAGGACTGAATGAGATTCGACGGTTCGTGAGGGAGAATATTCATTTGACAAAGCCGCTTCGCAGCTCGGGGGCGCTGGCGAAATGGGTCGAGCGCAGCGGCTACGACTGCATAGTGGTAGGAAGCGACCAGGTATGGCGGGAAATATATTCCCCTGACATTGAGGACTTTTTTCTGGGATTCCTGCCGGAAGACGACAAAAGGATCAAGATAACCTACGCCGCCTCATTCGGGACCGCTGACTCACCGATCTCGGAGGCGCATTTAGAAAATTGCGTGCGGCTGGCCAAGCGTTTCGATGCCCTGTCGGTTCGTGAGCAATCAGGAGTCGAGATTCTGAAAGACACCTTCGGTCTGGAGGCAAGATTGGTGTTGGACCCGACGCTGCTGCTTTACGCCGAACAGTACAAGTTCCCAGTTGAAAACACTATGACGGGAGGCGTTGTGAGTTACATTCT
Source organism: uncultured Muribaculaceae bacterium (assembly GCA_964479325.1). Taxonomy (GTDB): domain Bacteria; phylum Bacteroidota; class Bacteroidia; order Bacteroidales; family UBA932; genus Cryptobacteroides. The sequence continues at coordinate 6,933 of CAYZKZ010000063.1, read as the reverse complement.
GGACGAGACGGACGACAAGGACAGCATTATAGGTCAGGTTGCCAAAAGTCTTGGTCTTAAGGAAACCAAGGTAAGAATATCATCACATTCCGCCAATGCCGGCACGCTGCTTAAGCCATCGGTCGAAGAGTGGTTGTCCGCTTTTGCCACCGCTGATTTTGTGGTCACCGACTCATTCCACGGCTGCGTCTTCTCCATCATCAACCACAAACCCTTCATCGCCATCGCCAACAAAGACCGCGGCCTTGAGCGCTTCACGTCCCTATTAGGATCGTTCGGTCTTATGGATCGGCTGGTCTTTGACTTTGGCGAGTTTGAAAGAAAGAAGGCTTTGCTGCTCAGGCCGATAGATTATGTCTCGGTAGACAAAATGAGACACTCGCTGATCCAAAGTAGTTTTAAATTTTTAATGAGTTCTTTAATGTCCTTGAGATAAGGGTGAGGAAGGCTGATCTTATCGGAAATTAATTATATTTGTGTAAATTTCATGAAAGTCGGTAGCTATGATCAAGAAATTGTCAATAAATAATCTGGGTCCTATAGAGACAATGGAAGTCTCGAATTTGCGGAATATCAATCTGATTATAGGCCCTAATCAATCGGGAAAAACATTCTTGCTAAAAGCTTTGTTTTCGGCTTTGAAAACAGTTGAACAATTCCGTCGTGGAAAAGACAACCGCACCGACAGGGAGATTTTATCTGATAAACTGTACTGGACTTTTCAAGTTTCAGAATTAGGTAGCATTGTGCGGAAAGGTGGCAACGCCTTAGGGTTTACAATGGATTCTGACGACCAAGAGAGCTTCGCCTTCTCGCTGGGACAGTCCGCCGCAAAGTTTGCGACAATTGAATTGAACACATTCAAGCCAAGACCATCAAACTCTGTTTTCATTCCTGCTAAAGAGGTTATATCGCTTAAAGACATAATTCTTGAATCAAGAGAATCCCGTTCGGAGTTCGGATTTGAGGATCCTTATTATGATTTGGCCAAGGCTCTTAATAAAACTCAGAAAGGAAAGAATTTTGCTGCCTTTTCAAATGCTCGGCAGAATGTTATTGACATGATCGGAGGACGCCTTGAGTACAATCAGGACAAGAAGGCGTGGTTGTTCAGGGATAGTCAGCGACGTGTTTATGAATTATCATCGACGTCTGAAGGGGTGAAAAAAATATCCATATTGGATTTGCTGTTGGGCAATCGTTATCTGGACAATCATTCGATTGTGCTAATAGATGAAGTGGAGGCTAATCTACACCCATCATTGATTTCTCACTATCTACAGACGCTGCTTTTACTGTCAGACGCCGGAGTGCAATTTTTTATCTCATCCCATTCGTACTTCGTGATCAAGTACTTGTATGTGATGGCTCATAAAGAACATAGGAATATTCCTGTGCTTTCTTTTGACAATGGAAATTGTGTTCAAGGGAACCTGATGGATGAGATGCCGAAGAACCCTATCATAGACGAGTCAATTAAACTTTATAAAGAGGAAATCTGCTTATAGTATGGAGTTTATTGAGTCTTTTATGAAGTTTTCATTTGCGGATGATGACGTGTTCCGTATTGAAAATGATGAGCTGGTAAGAGAACATACTGGCCGTAAAGCATGCGAGTGCGTTGTCCTGATAAGTCCGAATATAGCATTCATCGAGGCTAAAGCATCTTCTCCTAATCAGTTCAAATCGGAGAAGAAGTTCAATGAATTCATAATTGACATCAAAAGGAAGTTTTCTGATTCACTTAGCTTGTTTGCCCAAATGAGAGATGGAGTATTTGGAGAAGAAGGAAGAATGCGTATTCCGTTTAATTTGCAGGTTACTGATGTGCCTTCCAATGATTATCTCATTTATCTTATCATTCATGGTCACAGGATTGAGTGGTTACCTGGATTGCAGGATGCTTTGAGAGACTCCCTTCGTGAAGTCATCAATGAATGGAACATGAAGGACTCTAATGTCAAGGCCATTAATGAGGAAATAGCCAAGGAACTTCATTTAATAACAGGCTATGTTCCGAAAAATTTGACAACCGCCCTAAGGCAGGAGAACGGAAACGCTGATGAAGAAGCCACGAGGCAGTGGTTTATTGACCACGGAATGTGATAGCGACAGGAAATTGTAGTATAATTCGCATTCAGGAATAATTGTTATGCCTGCATAAAAGACGTAAAGTTATGACAGTATATTTCAAAACAATACCGACATTGAGAGGAGAAGCGGCAGAGAGGTTTGTTCGGCAAGCTGATGAAAATGCCGCGAAATACAAAGGGTCTATCGACTTTAGCGAACAGATGAAAGTGGCCAGGCAAATTCTTGCCAAAGCTTCGCACAAGTAACTATTTCACATTAATTTAGGAGGGTACGATTGTGGGGATTTTATTAGATAGTTGCCGCTTTGTTGAACTATGTCCTGAGGTGGTTTGCTCCTGTAGGCGCTTTTCATGTGAAAAAGATACTGATATAGAGTCGTTTTTCAAGTCTGAATATGCAGGTTATTCAAGTCAACTATTGGGAAAATCGTATGCGTTTGTCACAGACTCTGTTGAGGCAGAATTAGTGTGTGCTTTCACATTGTCTAACTCATCTGTCTCTGCAGACCGCCTGACGAACAATCAACGCAATCGCTTGAATAGAAACATCCCTAATGCGAAACGTAGAAGACAATACCCTGCAGTTTTGATAGGGCAGTTAGCCGTGTTTGATGGATTTTCCGGAAAAAGGATAGGAAATGAACTTATTGACTTCATCAAAGCGCTGATCTTGGCTCCAGAGATCAAGTCTGGTTGTAGATATTTACTAGTCGATGCAATCAACACCTTTAAGGTGATAGATTTTTATGATCGGAACGGCTTCAAGATGCTATTCACATCTGACTCAGAAGAGTTGTCATATTTAGGAAAAGAGTCCGACGCCACTCTCAATCTAAAGACCAGATTGATGTACTTCGATTTGATACAACTAAAAGGATAATGCGTTTCCGCATTGCCTGTGAAAGATAATTGACTAATACATAGTTCTCTACAATGCTGGAGGGAACGCTAAAATGCAAGGACTGAGTCAAGACAGTTTGACTTATTTCAGGACGAGACAATTAATATGCATATAGCATACGTTTACATACAATCATACTCGATTTTGAAGAATATCGGATTGTCCTTTGACCACCGGTTTTCTTTTACCATTAGTGGAAGTACGCTGTTAATCAAAAAGAATACGGCGTTACCTGATAATTTTTGGGAAAATGGTATCTATTCTCTTACCGCCATTGTCGGTAATAATGGTTGTGGAAAAACGACGGCATTGCTTTTTATGAAGAGTTTGTTTGTTAAAGGAGCCACACCACAAAACAAAACGAAGGTGATAATCGTCTATGAAAAAGAAGAAGAACTTTACATATATAATACCACTGATATTAATATCAAGGTCAATCATAAATCCACAAAAACTCAACATCTGTCAAGTATAGAACCAATAGAGACGCTATACTATTCAGGTCATTTTCGACCTTACAATGGATTAGAAGAAGAAATACAGTGGGCTGGGAGCGATGAGGCATCAGATGCATGGCTTCTCATACGCGATTTGCAGGATTATTCAAATGTAGATACACTGCATTTGACCGAACCAATATACAGTCACTTGCTCGCATACTATGCGCAAAACAACTATCGTATCTGCGAAATTCTGGCATTAAAAGGCCTAAATAATATTCTGAAATCAGTCAGACTACCAAAGTTTGTACAATTTGCACCAAATAAAGGGGGTTGGCAAGCAATTAAACTGGATAGGACAGAGCTGTATAAAAACATAAATTTGCCAAACATAAGAGTCTCGTCTACAACCAATAAAGGGAAAACACTCGAAAAACTCATCTACTATAGCATCACAAACTTAATTGCGGAAGAAAAAGGAAAACGTTCTGAATTGGTCACTTTCATGAAAAAATGGATGGAATTCAAGAAAAGTGAAAATGTTATAACGTCATTTGAGAATAGCATAGAGATTTTAAAAGCGTCAGAGGATACACTTGAGTCTTTAAATGCCACGTTGGAAGTTGTACGCAAACTGGTTGATATTTGTGATTATGACGAGAGCTGTGGTGTGTTCTATATCGATGTCCAGAAGAACGGAGACAATCTAAGGAAGATGATGGATGATGTAATAAGAAGCGGATTCTTCTTGACGGCTAAGTACTTTGATATCATCTATAGCCATACCCTTGGGGAAAATGCACGACTCAGTTCCGGGGAACTTGAACTATTGAATTTATTGTCCAGACTTTACTATGGGATTACAATAGCTCCACAAAAACATAGCGACAATGCATCCCCTCAATTACTGCTCATTGATGAAGCCGAAATCGGCTTCCACCCTGATTGGCAACGACAATATGTAAATGTGCTGAATGAATTTATGAAGTATATGCGGGTGCAAGCTGGGACAGATTTTCAAATAGTATTAACAACGCATTCTCCCATTATTTTGAGTGATTTTCCATCCTGCTGCGTCAATTATTTGAAAAGAGAGGAGGAAGAGACAACGCAAGATTTCAATGAGCCAGAGACCTTTAGCACAAATGTTTTCAATCTATATAGCCGAGCATTTTTATGAAAAACGGCTTGATAGGGGCATTTGCCAATAAGAAGTTAAAACAAGTGATTAAAGACATTGAGACAGGAAATGTTACAACGGTAACACATAAAACGATAGCCATAGTTGGAGATGATCGTATTAGAACGTACCTACTGAGTAGAATCCCTGATATAGAAAGTGAAATCGAATACCACAAGGCAAAAATCCGTGAACTAAAAAAGAGGAAAGCTAAGGATGAATAGGATATTTGGTGACAGGATTGGCGTCAAGTGCGTCTATGATGGAGAAATCTATCAACTCTACAAAGAGATGAAAAAAGACGATTTCGCCGTTGACATCGTAAGCGTGCTGAAAAAACGTAGCGAGAAGAATGCGGACATCCTGAAAGAATATAACAACGACAGTTTTGCGTACACGTATTTATTCTTTGATTATGACGGTCATTCGACAATGGCCGACGATAAGAAGATCTCTGAGATGCTACAATTCTTCAATAATGTGACAGAAAATGGAATGCTCTATATAAGTTATCCTATGGTAGAGGCCATCAAACATTATAATGATATGGACAGTTTCCGTGACTTGACAGTCAAATGCAAGCGTGGCAAGGACTTGAAAGAAATGAAATGTGTCTATAAAAACGACTGCGAATCACTTGCGGAATGCTTACAAGAGCCACACTATAAAACCATTTCCGCACATAGTAACAAGCCTCAACTGAACAATATCAATAGTTATGACCACGAGGTTTGGAGAGAACTGATACAAGCCAAAGTGTATAAAATGAACTATCTTGTAAATGGTTCATACACGATGCCCAAGGAGATTGAAACTCAAAGCGCAATATTTGAGAGCCAATACGCAAAATACATCAACCACAAATGTCCTAAAGTCGCAGTGTTGAGCGCATTCCCAATCTATGTACTTGATTATTACGGAGCAGAAGGTCTCAAAGGCAAACTGGATGTGTGATCTTACAAACGCTTGACGAAGTCTCACATTGCAATATTGCAGATTACCAGTTAGGCTTACGATAACAAGAGAAGGACATTACTCAGAGGCATTTCCATATAGTAACAGTGTGCAAATGACAACTATTTATATGAATAAGATTACTTTCCCCAGATATGGTGTTGATGGAGTTTATTGTGATAAAAATGAAATAGAAGAATGGTTCTTGGATAATACATATAAGGATGTGCATAAGAAAATAAAGGACGTGCATTCTGGCGATCCCTATGAAGAAACTTTCCTACGTTTCGTAGATCATCATTTAGACCATTTTCTCATTGCTTCACCTCGAAAATTAGAATTTTGGACTAGATATATTGATAACAAGTTGCCAATTTCATTTGTTGACGCTGATAATCACTCAACTCCCCTTGGTAATGATGTTTTAAGGGCATTTCAATATAGTTCTTTTCGAAAAAATGTATTGGTAGATTTGGCTAAAAAGATAAATGTCAAGACTTGCCCATATTGCAATATGCATTATACCCTATATGCCAATGAGAAAGTTAAATATAAACAAAAATCTAAGACATTAGGCTTAACAAGATTCCAGTTTGATCATTTCTATGATAAACTGCATTATCCAATGCTGAGTATGTCATTTTACAATCTAATACCCACCTGTGCTGTTTGCAATCAAGGAAAATCAGCCAAAGCATTGTCTTTATCATATCATCCTTATTATTCTGATATACATAAACTATTTCACTTCGAAGTAGCCGAGCCGCTAGAGCCTTACACAGCAGCACGTGTAAAAGATGAGGTGGAAATCGCATTGGTGCCAGAACCTGGAGTAGATAAGGACAAATTTGAGGAATATATCGGAACATTTCATTTGAAGTCACTTTATGGACGTCACGGTGATGTTGTTCAAGAAGCGTATGATAAGGCTTATGAAATGCCTTATTATCTAAATCCAACCAACTTTGATTTTCTGAGTAATAAGGATACTGATTATTTGGAACAGCTTTGGATGGGAAACTATACCAAGCCAGAAGAGATTGAAAAACGTCCAATGGCTAAGTTTATGCAGGATATTTGGCGGCAAGCAAAAGGTGAAATGTAGGCGGCGGCAATTATTTTAGATATGATAGCACTGCTGTCCGAAGAAATTCTACCATAAAGTAAGTTGCGTGACAGCCCCCGCCTCCAGAACACTAACGGGGCTTGTCGGCTGATTATAAAGCTTACGGATATCAGCCCTCTGAAAGAGGACTTGTCCGATTGAATTAGAGTTAGAATGAAGACTTGGAACCAGACCATAACGCTTCTTCGAAATAATGGGCAAAAGATAGTCACAATCGGCTATCCAAATTTGTGTGTACA
>CAYZKZ010000062.1:0-17646 GCA_964479325.1 uncultured Muribaculaceae bacterium | reverse complement strand
CTCATCGACTGCATAGCCGTCATCCGCTCCACCGGCGGCCTTGAAGATCACGACAGCCTTGTCGAGATTGGCCTTGAGGTCGGCGTAGTTGATCTCCTCATTGGTCTTGGAGGCGATTGTCCTGACACACTCGGCGGCGGCGTGCCTTACAGTCTTATCACTGTCATCCAGGTACTTACCCGCAAGGAGGAAAGCCTTCATCGTCGGCACGGAGGCCAAAGACTTCAGGATGGACTTCCTAACGGCCGGAGTCTGGGCAAGCTCAAGAGCCTTGGCGAAATCAATACGCTTCTTGTCGATGTTGGTCTCGTACTGTGAGACGAGGGAAGAATATCTCTTGACAGCCTTGTCGGCCAGACCCGAGTCCGAACCTGCGATCTTGATAAGAACCGGAGCGACCTTGAAATTGTCGATGGTCAGCAGAGAGGCGAAAGCGGACTTGTTACCAGCCTCGTAGGCGGCCGCAAGATCCTCAACAGCCTCGTCAGTGCCTGTGGCGGCAAGGACACGGTAGTAGGCGGCGGCGTTCTTGGATTTCTTCATCAGGGCGCTCACCTTCGCATACTGCTCGGCGGGAGCGAGAGTGTGGACAGCTGAAATCAAAGCGTCAGACAAAACGATGACATCAGCCTCATCCTTGGCGTTGTCAAGAAGAGCGCCGACCTTGTCGATGTCCTGAACTCCGACGATTCCTTGCAGTGCTACGGTGGCAAGACCGGAGGTGGTCTCATCAGATGACCCGATCAATGAATATACCTTCGGAGCGGCGGCTGAGATTCCCCTCTCGGAGACCAGGCTGAGGATGTTGGCCAAAGCCTTGCTGTCCTTGGCGTTGTCAAGAGCGGCGAGAAGCTCGTCCTGATAATTGCCCTTGAAGGATCTCAGAGCCGCGAGAGCGGCCTCACCGTTCTCTCCTCCAAGCTGCCCGACGAGAGCCTTGGCGGCCTTGTCACCACCGATCTTTCCGGCGGCGGCGATCGCGGCGGAAGCCACGTCACCACCTTCGGAGAACGAGCCGAGGACAATGTCGGAAACCGAAGAGATCTTGTTGTTGCCGAACCAGTTGAGAAGATCGACCTTCACAGGGGCGGACAACTTGGCGAAATTCTTAGAGAAAAGCGGAACGAGATTCCCCGCCCCGAGAATCGAGGTGGCGTTGTCGATCACAGAGTTCCTGTACTTTACATCATCGCTCTTGAGGGCGGCGGCCACAACCTTGACAGCCTTTGACGGGTCGTTCTTCATCTGGGCGAGAGCGCCAGCGGACTTGTAGGCGGACACCGGAGAAGCCATCAGCTCCTTGGCGGCCTTTGCCACGGCCTTGCTCTTGGATCCATCCGCAAGTCTCACAGCCAATGCGGCATAGTCAGGAGTCGAGTTCTCCTTAAGAATATTCAGGGATGCCTCGGAGCCGATCTTCGCCAAAGCGGAGAGGAAAGCGTTGTCGTGCTTCACGGAATTGAGAGCCGCAGGAATGACCCATTTCTGAATATAAGGCTCGGCGGCGGTGACACCTTTCCTTGCGGCGGCGTCGGCGAGCAGTCTCCTGTCAGCCGTTCCTTCCTTAACAAGGTCAAGAATCAAATCCTCTGTGCCGGGGATGTCAACGAGAGCGCCAACGGCGGTAGAGGCCAGAGCGGAGTCATTGACATATTCCTTGAACAGCTGGGCGTCAGCAGGTTTTGCTATCTGACGGAGCAGATTCAGAAGGAATGCCTTGTTGTTGCTGTCGGCCGTGGCCTTGATGGCCTGCGAGAAGCCCTCGCGCACCTTGTCAACACACTGAGGGTTGGCGGAGGCGTAGCTTGCGAGACCGTTGAGGGCATATTCATAGAGATTGTTTCTCACGCCTTCACCGGCAGGTTTCATCATCTTGGCCGTCTCCACAACCGACTGAGGAGCGGCGGCCGCGAGATCAGCTATCTGGGCGTTGAAGTCAGCCGCGTTATTGGCAGGCATCGCCGCGAGAACGTCAGCGACGATTGTCTCGACCGTTCTTTGCCTCGCGTCCTGCGCATAGATTGACAAAGCGGCCGCAAGGAATAGTATAGATGTAATTAATTTCTTCATATTCAGGAATATATTAAAGAATCATTGATCCCCAAGGGGCGCGCATCGGCTGGTTGATGAGCTGGTTGGCGGCGTCATCGTTAATGAAACGCTGGGTAGCCGGGTCGAAGTTGAGCGTCCTTCCAAGACGAAGAGCGCACGCTCCGATGTTGACGATGGTGCAGCTGTGGTGGCCGTTGTCCTCCGCCAAGGCGAATTTCTGACGGGTCTTCACGCAATCGAGGAAGTCCGTGTTGCGAGGCTCCGGATCAGGAAGCGAGTTGATGACATCCATCACGTTAGGGATAGTGCACTCGAATCCTTTATAGACCTTTCCGTTAGGTCCCTCTATGTAAGGCACCTTGCCCTTGCTCTCGAAGCCTTCGCCCTCAAGAATGATCTTGCAGCCGTCAGCGTAGGTGTAGGTGATGCTCCGCCATATTCCCACAGCGTCAGAATGCTGCTGAGGAGCGTCCACCTCGACCTTCACAGGGAAGGTGTCGTCCTTGCCGAGGATGTACTGGACAGGGTCGATGTAGTGCTGGCCCATATCTCCGAGACCGCCGGACTCATAGTCCCAGTAGCCGCGGAAAGTCTGATGGACGCGGTGCGGGTGGTATGGCTTGTAAGGAGCCGGACCGAGCCACATATCGTAGTCAAGCTCCGCTGGAACAGGCTGAGGCACAAGGTTTTCCTTGCCGGTCCAGAAGAATTTCCAGGTGAAGCCGGTAGCTCCGGAGATTCTCACTGTAAGCGGCCATCCGAGCAGTCCGCTCTGAACGAGCTTCTTGAGAGGTTCCACCGTAGTTCCAAGCCCGTAGAACGTGTCCTTGAAGCGGAACCAGGTGTCAAGACGGAAGATCCTTCCGTACTTGTTCACGGCCTCCACAACCTTCTGCCCCTCGCCGATCGTTCTGGTCATCGGCTTCTCGCAGAAAATGTCCTTGCCGGCCCGGCAGGCCTCCACGGCCATAATTCCGTGCCAATGGGAAGGAGTGGCGATGTGGACGATGTCCACGTTAGGGTCGTGCACGAGATCCCTCCAGTCCGTGTAGGCCTGAAGCTTGGTCCCGAACTTCTCGACTCCTTTCTTCAAGGCGTTGTCGAGATGGTTCTTATCGACATCGCAGACAGAGACCAGACGGCAGCGGTTGTCACTCGCGAAATGCAGACTGCTCATTCCGATGCCTCCGGTGCCGATGATTCCACGTGTAAGCTGGTCGCTCGGAGCGACGTACTTCTTGTCGCCGCCCATAGCGCCGAACACGTTACGTGGCAGGATTGTGAACAAAGCCAAGCCCGCCGCCGATTTCTTCAAAAAACTTCTTCTGGATTCACCCATAGTGTTATAGTGATTATGTATTTTTTCCAAAGTGTAAATTTACATCCTTTTTCTGTCATAAATTGTCCTGCAGTCTTATTTTTTAGCAAAAATTGCTCAGAAGACCGTAAAACAGCGCCTTTCTGAACAATTCTTGGAAACGGCCGGACAGCGGGGCCTACAGTCTCACATCCACGAACACCGGCAGATGGTCGGAGGCGACAGTCACGTCACCGTCCTTGAAAATGGTAGGGACATTCGTTCCGACCACCTTGTACTTGGCTCCGTTACGCAACGCAAGAATATAATCGATGCAGTTCCTTGGATTATCCGCCGGAATCGTAGGGTCTGAGCAGGACAGCACATCCCACTCCTTGGACAACTCCGCCAGAACATCGCTTTCAGGGGTAGAGTTCATATCCCCGCACAGGAACACCGGCTTTGCCGAAGAGCCGTACCTCTCCTTCAGGACAGAGTTGATCAGGCTCGCCTGACCGATCATAGCAGACTCTGAACGGTAGTCCAGATGGGTGGAGGCGAAGACATATTCCTTTGTCTCGACCACGCAGCAGGTTCTTGGCTCGCTGCCCTCGCCCTGAGGAAGAGGAATCGAGAAGCTGTCGATTATTTCCTCCGGAACGGCGACCCCTATTCCATAGGCACCGTCACGATAAGGCATCGCTCTGGAATAACGGAAATTCCATCCGCCCAAAGCATCGGCCAAATCAGCGAGCTGGTAATTTGAATGGCGGGTGTTGCAGCTGTCCAACTCATTGACAGACATTGCGTCAGCTCCGAATTCCCTCATCATTGAGGCAATCATCGGAATGCTGTTGTCGATCTCTTTCGAGAAAACGCCCACATTGTACTGCACAAGGCGTGTCACGCCGTCCTCCTTAGGATAAGCCTCACTGGTGGAAGGACGGGCCTGCCTGCCCTGCCCGCATCCTGCAAGCAAAGCGGCGACAATAAGAATAGAATGAATATTCTTCATAAAAAAACTGTTTTTCTAAAATATGACATCCACATAAACAGGAAGATGGTCGGAAGCCTTGGTGACATCCCCGCAATAGGTCTTCCCTATCGTGTGGCTGCCGACAACCTTCACCGAAGCGGATTTTTTATAATGGAATATGTAGTCGATGCAGGTTGTCGCAGGAGCCGTCCCTCCCGAAGTGTTCTCCTTGCTTGAGATCACCTCCCAACTGGTCTGCAACGACTTGATCGCCTCAGACGAAGGGACCGAGTTCATATCCCCGAGATAGAACACCGGCTTGTCGTAGTTGAGATAACGGGACTGCGCCCAGGCGTTCACAGCCTGAATCTGACTTTGAATATATTCCTCGGAGGAATGGTCAAGATGAGAGGCGGCCAACACGTACCTGTCGGTCTCGACGACGGCGATGCTGCGCGACTCATAACTTGTCGCGTTAGGAAGCGCCACCGTATATTTATCCACGACAGAGACTCCTTTCGGAATCACTACTCCATTGCCGTAAGACCCTCCGCGATAGTCTATTCCCTTACCGAAATGCCACTGCCAATTTCCAAGTTCCTTGGCAAGCAGGGCCACTTGGTTGGCGTTGTGACGCATGTTCATACTATCGAGTTCGTTGAGTCCGACGGCATCCGCGTCCATTTCCTTTATGATTTTAGCGACAAGGTCGATGTTCTGGTTCATAACGGAGATGTACTTGCAGAACGCTCCCACATTGTAGGTCATTATCCTGAAAGCACCGTCAGGCTTGGGATAGTACGTCTTCCCTTCGCCGCCGGAATCATCTTTTCCGCTTCCTCCTCCCCACTCATAAGGATTGTCCGGATCAACCTCTGATGACCCGCCCCCCTGGCAGGAGGCGGGAATAATCATCAGCGCGGACAAAAGAATTATCAGCAAACGTCTCATAATGACGCGAATATACTATTTTAATTTCGGTTCATCGCCGGACAGGTCCCAGACAGACTCCGGCCAGCCGATTGTCCTGGCCACGGAGGAGATGGTGGAGCCAGACGGAGCGGCGATTCCGTGATACGGATAATAGTACTTCGCGGCATCCACATAAGGGAGCGGAGATGACGGTGACGCGTCGGCGCAGTCAAACAGCGTCTTGCCGTCCGTGTCGTTCAGGACCATATCCGGGCAACGATAGTTGCCGGTCAATGTGTTGACAATGTTTGACACAGCAATGATTCCGCCGGAACTCCAGGTGTTGCCGATCTTGTTTGTCAAAGTCTTGTTCCAGGCGATGCAATGCTCCATCTTGAAGTTGTTGTCATCCGTAAGTTTGGAGGACTTGGCGAATCCGACCAGACCGCCCACGACGGAAGTCATAGATGACACGTCACCAGAGGCATAGCATCTGCGGATCGTGATGTCGGTCTTGTTCTCGATTCCTCCGACCAAGCCACCCGCTATACGGCCGTTGGACGCTGTCAGGGTGACATTTCCGGTGGTGTAGCAATCCTCGATCGTTGTTCCGCCATCGGTTCGGGTCGCATTGCCGACCAGACCGCCGATGTGGTTTCCTCCCTTGGCAAGCACATTTCCGGTGACATAGCATCTTTGAATTGTGCTGTGACCGGCAAGAGAACCGATCAGACCGCCGGCATAGTGTCCGTTGTTGACAACCTCACCGGAAGAGTGACTGTCCGTCACGGTCACATACTCTCCGTCGGCGAAACCTATCAATCCACCTGCGTTCTGCCCGAAACCATTGACATTCATAGCGGATGATGACTTCTCGATGGTCACATTGTCGTTGCCTTTGAATATGTAGCCGACAAGACCCGCTGTCCTCTGGTTGCCGGTCACAGAACCGGAAGTGTGGACATTGGTGAATGTAGATGGAACCTCAGAAGCCACCCCGACAATGCCTCCAACGGAATTCGGTGCCTTGCCGTCACCGTCAGCGTCGATGATGTCAGCGGACAAGGTGATGTCCGAGAATGTCGTGGCGACAGCGCGTCCGGCCAAGCCTCCCACACCTTCAGTAGTGGAATTCATATTGACGGTCAAGTTGTTCACAGTCACATTCTTGACCTCGGTCGGGAAATCAGCCGAGCCGCACTGCGATCCCAACAGACCGGCGCTGGAGCTTCCTGCGGTGATGACAGGATTGTCGAAAGTCACGTTTCGGAACGAACCCAACAGCACACCGAACATACTCGGATATGCGTCGGAAGAGCAGTTGAATCCGGTGATGGTGTGGCCGCAGCCATCGAAATCGACAGCCATATCATAAGGAGCGACGGCGTTAAGCGGCGTCCAGTCCTCATAGTCGGACATATCAATGTCCGCATCCATCTTGAAATACGTCTTGCCGCTCTTCATACCTTTGACCATACTTATCATTTCCAACTGGTTGCGTATGATGTACGGGTCGGCCTCCGTTCCCGTTCCCAACTCGAATCCAGAGGCAGGGAGAACCTTGCGGCGGAAAAGGATGAACACTGTGCTGTCGGAAGCGCTCATCGAGATGTTGTCCTTACCCTCAATCTTTGTGATCGAGAGGGCAAGCACCTGAAGAGCCCCGTCCTCCGGCATAGCCGAGCTTTTCAACGTCAGCTGCGCCGTGGTTGACACAGTGTTGTAACGAGGAAGCATAAGGGTGTTGGCCGAAAGCTCGAAGGCGTCTCCGGAAACGGCCTCAAGGGATGTTCCGTGAGCCTTGTTGAAATCGGCGACCCTGGACGGATCGACGGCTATCGTAAGAGACAGCATCTCGTCGGCGATGGACGACGCCGTGACATTCACGGTGTAGGACTTTGTCTTAGGTGACATCAGAGCGACAGTGTCCTCAAGATTCAGCACATTGAGCGACAGCGCCGCAGGCTCGGAGATCCGCTCCTTCTTCTCATAGTCATATTCCTGATCGCAGGAAGCCACCATAAGGGCGGTCAGCAGAGCCGTAAATATTATGTTCTTTGTTTTCATTGATTATCAATCTTTTAAAACTGTACATCAGCATAAACCGGAAGATGATCCGAAGCCATCGTCACATCCCCCTTGTAGAATTTGGTCATAGTGTGAGCCTCAACAAGCCTCACGGAAGCCGAATTCTTATAATGGAATATGTAGTCGATGCAGGAATTGGCCGTTCTGGAAGGGAAGGAATTCTCCGTAGATGACAGCATATCCCAGGACTCCTTGAGAGTCGTGATTGTCTCCGACTCCGGTGTGGCGTTCATATCACCGCAGAAGAACACAGGCTTCGATGACTTGGAGTAGCGTTTCTCGGCCCAGGCGTTAACGGCAGCGACCTGCGCCAACTGAGCGGCGGAGGAGGTGTGGTCCAAGTGGGCGGCCCCGATGACATATTCATCAGTCTCCACGACCGCGATGCTCCGCTGCTCGGCACCCGTATCCTTCGGAAGAGCGACAGTATATTTGCTCACGATTTTCGCCGTCTTAGGGACGACGCATCCGTTTCCGTAGGCTCCGTTGCGGTAGGCCATCGCGCGGCCGAAATGCCAGTTCCATCCTCCTAAAGCCTCGGCAAGAAGCTTTGCCTCATTGACATTGTGACGTGTGTTGATGCTATCCAACTCATTGAGTGTCACGGCATCGGCCTGCACCTCAGAAATCATCGCCGCAACCATCTTGACATTGTCGGTCACGGAAGTGATGTATTTACCGAAGCTGCCGATGTTATAAGTCATTATCCTGAAACTACCGGCGGCCTTCGGATAATACGTCTTGCCGTCAGACTCTCCGCCTTCCTCTTCCTTGTCGCCTTTGTTCCATCCCCAGGGATCTTTGGACGGATCGTCCTCCGGCCCGTTGTCTCCCCCGCAGGAAGAGACAACGAACGACGAGGACAGCAGGGTCAAGGCCAAAATTATTCCATTAATATGTTTGTTCATATCCAGCATAGCATTATTTACTCCATTCCGGGTTCTGCTCAAGATTAGGGTTCAGGGTGAGTTCATCCGTAGGAATCGGGTAGTAATAGTCCCGCTCCTCGTTCCAGAGTCCCGGAAGATTAGGAGTGACATCCACATAGCCGTGGTCGCCCTCAGTGAAGAACACCCTCTCGCCGATCTTGCATTTCACCACATTCGCCGGAAGCCCTGAAGGGACAGCGTCAGTGTAGAAGCAGACATCATACGTTCCGTCTCCGTCAAGGTCGTACGTACCAGGGGCAGGGAAATACATACCGAGGAACTTGTGGGTGATAGCCTGACCGTTCTTCCAACGTACGAGATCATAGAAGCGGAAATTCTCGTCGAAAAGCTCGACGGTTCTTTCACGGCGTATCTCAAGGATTACCCCGGTGTTCGCTCCGGTGACATTCGGGTAGCCGGTCTCCTTTGCCATCAGGTACGGGTCAGGAGAGGCGTTGGCGGCCGCGAGATCGATGTTCGGCATCCCGACGCGGTCACGGAGAAGCTTGATGGAGCGATCCAGATCGGACTGTGTCAACGTGCCTAACTCAGCCTTAGCCTCAGCGAAGTTGAGATAGACCTCAGCGCTCCTGAAAAGAGGAAGGTCATTGAAGGATGCTCCGTACATATCCACACCCTGGTCAACCCCCTGCATATACTTGGTAAGCATATACCCGGTCTCGGTGTGTCCGAAATCAGGAGCCTCAACCTTGCTTGAGCCGATTCGCTTGTAGCCTGGCGTCCTGATTGACTGCGAAAGCCTCGGATCACGGTTCTTGGTCTCCTCGATGAAGGTCATAGTTTCCCAGCCCTCCTTTTCCGTGAACCTTGTCCCGTCCTTCATAAGATAGGAGCAGAACATCTTGCGGGTCATTCCCGGATTACCGTAATTACCTAAAGTATAATAGGTTCCGTTATGCTTTATAGAGAGATTCCTGTCGTAGTCGCGGGCAAGGATTATCTCGGTGCCGATGGCGTCGGTGCTCGCGAACAGGTCGCGGTAGCTGTTCTCAACGCCGCCTCCGGTGTAAACGGAGTAGCCGCTGGTCGAGATGAACTCGTCACCGGCAGCGGCGGCCTGCTCCAAATACCACTCGGCCGAATGACCTTCTAAATTGATCCCGTGATACTTACGGAACGTGCCTTCGAAAAGGCAGGCCCTGCTCTTGAGTGCGAGAGCGGTCCATTTCGTCACCTTATAGACAGAACGGTTGACCGGCAGGTTGGCTATGGCATAGTCAAGATCCTCGACCACATTCGACATAACCAACTCTCTGGAATCACGAGGCTTGTAGAGGTCTTTGTCTGAAGAGCCGAGCTGGTGGTCGTACCAAGGCACGTCGCCGAAGCGCTTGACTTTCTCGAAATAGAACCAAGCCCTGAAGAAACGGGCCACGCCGACATATTCATCGCGCGCTTTCTCATCCTTGCAGTTCGAGGACATTTCAATAAGGGTGTTGAAGTCCCTGAGCGCGGTCCAGGTCCAGCCTCCGCCGGAACCGGGGACAGAGCGTCCGTCACGCATCCAGTCAGAGCGATTGTTCCTGATGATCAGGTCGGACTCCTCCTCAAAAACGGACGAGCCTGGAAAATTTGAGTAGAAATTATTGGCGAATGCGTCAAGCTCGTTCCGCGTCGAGAAAAAGCTGTCCGGCGACAGGTTGGACAAAGGAAGCTTGTCCAAATCGCAGGAAACCGCGAGAAGAGAGACGAGCGCCACCATCAATATATTCTTTTTCATATCGTATTCCTCCAAAGATTAGAAAGTTAGATCGATACCGAACATAAACGACCTCTGCCAAGGGTAAATGCGGTTGGTAGAGTTGGTCTTGGCCATCTCAGGATCGATGTATTTTGAATGTTTCTTGAACGGCGACCAGTAGTAAAGGTTCTCGCCCGAGAAATAAAAGCGGACCGGACCCATTCCTATCTTGTCGGTGAGCTTGCTCGGCACAGTGTAGCCGAAAGTCACATTCTTCAGACGGCAATAGCTGATGTCCTGAAGATAGCGGTCGCTCGGCACTGTCAACTCACGGTTTGTGCCAAGCGCTACGTAACCTCTCGGACGAGGGAGATAGGCGTCAGGGTTGTCCTCGCTCCAGATCATCTTGTGGAAATCACGAGGGATAAGGGTGGCGTAAGGACGGGCGTAAGGGCCGTAGAACAAGACATTGTTGGTGGCCGGAGCCCAATCCATCTTGCCAATGCCCTGGAAGAATATTCCAAAGTCAAAACCAAGATACTGGAAGCCAAGGTTCACGCCATAGTTGTAGCGCGGCTGGTTATTGCCGATGATTGTCCTGTCACCCGGGTCATCGACCGTATTCTTGCCCTGGTTCACGACACCGTCGCCGTTCAGGTCAAGGAACTTGACATCTCCGCCGTGGAGACCGCGCTCGTCACCGGCCGCAGAGATGATGGCCTGGTTGATGAATGTCTGGTCAACCTCATAAGCGGCGGCCTCGGCGTCCGACTTGAACAGGCCGTCAGTGTGATAGCCCCAGATCTCGCCCAGACGCATTCCAACGTAGTAGGACTTCGCGAACGAGCGCTCAGGGTTGTCGAATTTGGTGATCTCCGTGAAGTAATCGCTGAAGCTGACGGTGGCCGAATAGCTGAACGGCTTTCCGAACAGCTCGAACCTGTCCCTCCACACCAACTGAAGCTCGTAGCCCTTGGTGCGCAGGTCGGCGGCGTTCATCTTAGGCGAGGAAGCACCATAAACAGCCGGCAGGGCCACTCCGCTCGTCAACATATCCTTAGTGTCACGAATATAAGCGTCCGCCGTGAAGACAAGGCGGTCATCAAGGAAGGAAGCGTCGAGTCCAAGGTCGTGCTGGAAGGTTTTCTCCCAAGTCAGATCCGATGCCACCGGAGCGCCGATAGTCGCGATAGTAGGCTTGGATCCGGTGCCGAAAGTGTAGGAACCGGTGCTGACTGAAATCTTACGAATATAATCGTAGTAGCCAACCAACTGATTACCAAGACTTCCGTAGGAATATCTAAGCTTGAGGTTATTCATAGCGTCCTTAAGAGGAGTGAAGAACCGCTCCTCCGACACTCTCCAACCCAAGGACATCGAAGGGAAGAATCCCCAGCGATGGCTTGACGCGAAACGTGATGTTCCGTCGTAGCGTCCGCTCGCCTCAAACAGGTACTTTCCCTTGTAGTCGTAGTTCAGACGGCCGAAGAAGCCTGCGAGGGCATATTCATTCTGTCCTCCGGAAGTCTCCATCCTCGTGTTGCCGTCCGCGTCCGAGCCGACGAGATTCAGGTCATTAAGTGTCTCGCTCATAAGGTAGTACCCCCTTGCGGAGACATCCTTGTAGTGCTTGGTCTCCCAGTTGAAACCGGCCATCACCTTGAAGTTGTGCCTTTCCGCCAGACTCTTTGTCCAAGTGGCGTAGATGTTGGTCGCATAGTAGTGCTGGGTCTCGGATTTCTCCTTCAGATTATCGATGGAACGGGAGTTGGTGACAAGAACCGTCTCGCCCGGATAACGGGAGTACTCGGTGTTGGTCGCGCGGTTCATATACCGGTACTGGTTCAAGGCATAAGTGAAATTAGCCCTGATTTCCAATGACTTGAACGGCTTGATCGTCAGTTCCGTGATTGTGGAAAGATTGTCATTGTTGTCCTCGTTCTTGTAGTTCGGATTGTCCAGGATCGTAAGCATTCCGTCCATCACATAGTTGTTGTTGGCAAAAGATGTGTAGCCGATGCTTGTTCCGTCAGGGTTGTGCGCCGGGTAGCTGGCCAGAGCGTGGACGGTCATCAAAGAGAAAGCGGTGTTGACATCACTCGGACCTGGATAACGGTAACGAGACTTGTAATAACTCGTGTTGTTGCTGAGATTGAGCCACTTCTTGATGTCAAAAGAGACCTTTGAACGGAAGTTATACTTGTCCAGCTTGTCCGTGTTGCGGCGGAAAATACCCTCTTCCCTATTGTAGGATCCCGACAGGAAGTACTTAACGTGGTTGTTGCCTCCGCTCAGCGACACGCTGTGCTGCTGATTAGGGCGACGGTCGCGAAACAGCTCGTGGTACCAGTCAGTGTTGGCGTAGTAGAGGTAAGTGTCCCTTCCGTCACGCTGGTCGATCATAACCCACGGACGGGCAGGATTCTCTGTCTTGTCATTGACACGGGCCCAAAGTTCCTGCATATCCGACTGCGTGTAGAACGAGTAGTTAGTTCCGTTTTGGGCGCGGTAGAACAAGTCGTTCAGATAGACGGAATAGTAGCCTCTGGTCTCGAACTCGGTCGAGGTCGTAGGCTCCTGCCATCCGAAACGGCTGTTGACCCTGACAGTGGCCATTCCGTCCGCCACCGCACCGTTCTTGGTCGTCACGAGAATCACACCGAAAGACGCTCTCGCTCCATAGATGGCGGCCGCGGAGGCGTCCTTGATCACGGACACGGACTCCACATCGGCCGGGTTCACCCTTGACAGCTCACCCTCGGCTCCGTCGATCAGGACCAGCGGATTACCGCCGTTGATGGAATTGACGCCACGGATGTTAATGCTGGCCGAATTACCAGGACGGCCGGAACTCGTGGTGATGTTGAGGCCAGGAACAGATCCTTGAAGCATATGCGTCAAAGTAGGGGAAGTCCTGTTCTCAAGGTTGTCCGAAGAAACCGTGGAGATCGCTCCGGTCAGGTTGACCTTTTTCTGGACACCGTAGCCGACAACGACTGTCTCCTCGATCGAAAGAGCGTTCTCGTCCAAAACCACGACCAGATGATCCGTGGAGGCCGGAACGACCTGGCTCTTGTCCTCATAGCCAAGACATTGCACGACAATGGTGACCTCTCCGCCCGGAACAGTCATAGTAAACCGGCCCGATCCGTCCGTCACAGTCCCGCCGGTCCGGTCCGCAAGCATAACAGCCGCACCCGGCACAGGCAGCCCGGAGGCATCGTTGATCTGACCTGTCAGCTCACGCGTCCGGCCATTGGAAGACTTGCCTCGGCTCAACACAACAGTCTCACCGACAACAGAATACGTCACTCCTCTATTGACGAATATCTCGTCAAGGACAGCGGTCAGACTTGCGTTCTTACGGCTGACCTCAATGTCTCCAAGGGACATCCCAGCCATATCCGCGTCATAAGAGAACAGAATGCCTGTCTTCCTTGTCAAGGCATCAGCGATTCCCTTCACCGTTGCATCCCTTTCGGAGATGCTGACATCATACGTTTTTTGGGCATTCACAGCGGCCGCCGCAGGAATCCCCCAAAGGAATCCAACGAGCAACGCCACGCTTATGAACGTCCATCTGAAAAACTTAAATCTCATAAGTGATTCATTAATTGGTTAAACTTAGTTTTATATTATTATAGCAGTGCTATCAATCAACAATCCGGCACTCGACTCCGGTCAGGCGGGACAGGACAGCGAGAGCCTCCTCGACACCCCGGCTCTTGAGGCAGCAGAAATTATAGCGCTTAGCCTCGTCAGGAATGTCATCCACACGGACCCTCACTCCGTAGGCGTTCTCAATGTTCCCGACAATCTCCCTGAGCGTGGCTCCGTCAAGCGCGATCACATTGTACTTCAGCCTGATCTCCGACTGGACATAGCGTTGGTCTATGAAGATGTCGCCGCTCCTCACATCCAAAGTGGCCGTCTGATTCGGAAGAAGACGCATCAGGCTCACACCCTGTGGGTTACACAGTCTCACGCTTCCCTCCTCAAGCATCACCTCCGTGTTCTCACCCTGATCCGAGCGCACATTGAAACGCGTGCCGACAGCCACGACAGACAGATCCGGAGTCTTGACGACAAACGGCCTGGTCGTGTCTTTAGCAACATCAAAGAACGCCTCGCCCTCAAGTGTCACCTCCCGTTGGCCAGACGATTTCCCTTCACAATAGCGCACCGAAGAACCCTTCATAATCCAAACGGTCGATCCGTCGGGCAGGCTGATTATGTCAGAATCATTGCTTGTGTTTGAATATGAGACATAAGGCTGAGGCGTATGGAACGGGAACTCCTTTCCCTGATTGAAAAGGAAGACAGACAATGCGACCACAGCGGCGGCCACTCCTCCAGCCAACGCAAAAATGAATCTCCTGCGTTTTTTCCTGGAAAGCTCAGCCTCCCGACGCTCAATGTCCTGTGACAGGCGGTCAAGAAACGCCCCGCGCCTCTGCTCAAACCGTTCGTCACCAACCACTTCCGCAGCACTGACCACCGACATTATGTCAGCGAAGACACGCTCGTTCTCCTTATCCTCAAGCAACCATTCAATCAAGCGCCTGTTCTCAGAGGCGTCAGTCACTCCGTCGGAGTATCTTTTCAAAAGCTCATAAGGTACTTCTTTCATCTTCAGGGAATAATTTCTGTACACAAATATTACAGATGACTTCCCCGAACTGCCTAAAAAGAATTGAAAATTTTTATCTGATGCTATTCAGAAACAGCAGCAGCAAAGGAACGCCCAAGGACTCCCTCAGGAAAACCAAGGCGTTATGAATATGATTGGAGACGGTGCTGGTGGAAAGACCAAGCTCGGAGGCGATCTCCTTGGTGGATTTGTGATCGATGTAACTAAGTTTGAAAACCTCTCGGCACTTAGGCGGCAAAGCCATCACGGCCTTGTTGATTCTGTCATTAAGATCCTTGGAGTACAACCGGCGCAAGGATTCATTGTTCTCAGGGTCGCAGTAAAAACTGGACAGAGAGGCGATCGACAGCCTGTACCACTGCTGGTAGTCGGCGGCTGACCTGTCTTTGGAAAGCTTGTTCAGGGATCTATTGTAGATGGAGCGGAGGATGTAGCCCTGAAGCGGACGCTCCTCGACAAGCTGCTCGCGGTTGATCCACACATTCATCAGGACTTCCTGCACGACATCCTCGGCGTCATCGAAAGACAAAAATATCCTGGCATAAGAGACAAAGGCGGCGTAATTCTCCTTGCAGAGAGAATCAAACGCCTCCCTGTTTCCCCGCCGGATCCGTCTAACCTGTTCTATTTCTGTCATTAAGAGTAGTTACAAACCTTGGATTGGCCGCAAATCCCAAAGAAGCGGCGGGACAAAGATAACGAATCTTCCTCAATGAACACAAAAAGAGTGGCGGAAGAAACTTCCACCACTCAATCCATTATCAGATGTTTGAATATTCCTACTCAGCCTGACGGTCATTGCGACGACCGCCGCGTCCGCCACGGTTGCCTCTACGGTCTCCGCGGTCACCGCCTCTGCGGTCTCCACGGTCTCCGCGAGCCGGACGTGATCCGCCCTGCGCATTGGCTGCGGCAGCGGTGTTAGGAGTAAGATCCTGCTTGCCGTAACGCTCGCCGTTGCAGATCCACACCTTGATTCCGAGAGCGCCTACCTTGGTGCTTGCGACAGCAAGAGCGTAGTCGATGTCGGCGCGGAAAGTGTGCAGAGGTGTACGACCTTCCTTGAACATCTCGCTTCTGGCCATCTCGGCGCCGCCTACACGGCCGCTGATCTGGATCTTGATGCCCTCGGCGCCTACTCTCATAGTTGACGCGATAGCCATCTTGATGGCCCTTCTGTAGGAAACACGACCCTCGATCTGACGAGCGATGCTGTCAGCCACGATGTGGGCGTCAACCTCAGGCCTCTTTACCTCGAAGATGTTGATCTGAACGTCCTTCTTGGTGACCTTCTTAAGCTCTTCCTTCAGCTTGTCAACCTCAGTGCCACCCTTACCGATGATGAATCCAGGCCTTGCGGCGTGAATGGTCACGGTGATGAACTTCAGGGTTCTTTCGATGACAATCTTGGAGATGCTGGCCTTGGCAAGACGGTTTGTCAGATACTTGCGGATCTCATAGTCCTCGGCGATCTTCTCAGCATAGTTACCACCACACCAGTTAGAGTCCCAACCACGGGTGATACCGATTCTGTTAGAAATAGGATTTGTCTTCTGTCCCATATTACTTATTCTCCTCTACTGTTGTTGGTTTCTTGACGTCGAGAACGATGGTCACGTGGTTCGAACGCTTGCGGATCCTTCCGGCGCGGCCCTGAGGGCAAGGACGGATTCTCTTGAGCGTGCGGCCTTCTCCGACCATAATCGTCTTGACATAGACGTTACCGTTGTCAAGCTCCTTGCTCTGATCCGGGTTCTTGGCTTCCCAGTTAGCGATGGCGCTACGGAGAAGCTTCTCAAGACGGACGGACGGCTGCCTCTTCGAGAAATGAAGAAGGTCGATCGCGCGGTTAACCTCAACTCCTCTCACGGTGTCAGCGACAAGACGCATCTTGCGAGGGGATGTAGGTACATCATTCAACTTGGCAATTGCCGTATTCTTTTTGGCTTCTTTGAACTTCTCAGCCATTAATCTTTTACGAGCTCCCATAATGAATTCTCCTTTGATAATTACTACTTATTGTTGCCCGAATGGCCTTTGAAAGTTCTTGTCGGCGCGAACTCGCCGAGCTTGTGGCCTACCATATTCTCAGTAATGTAAACAGGAATGAACTTGTTTCCATTATGAACGGCGACAGTATGGCCAACGAAGTCAGGGGAGATCATACTGGCGCGGGACCAGGTCTTTACGACCTCCTTCTTCTTGCTACCATCATTCATAGCAAGAATTCTCTTTTCCAGGGCTTCCTGGATGTATGGACCTTTTCTTAATGAACGACTCATAATCTTAAAGTTTAATTCCGTTTAATTACTTCTTCTTTCTTCTTTCGATGATGAACCTGTTGGAAGTAGCCTTAGGATTACGTGTCTTGTAACCCTTTGCAGGAAGTCCCTTGCGTGAACGCGGGTGACCTCCGGAGGCACGACCTTCACCACCACCCATAGGGTGATCGACAGGGTTCATAACGACACCACGGTTGTGAGGCCTGCGACCGAGCCAGCGGCTGCGTCCGGCCTTTCCGGAAGACTCAAGATTATGGTCTGTGTTAGAAACGGTTCCGACAGTGGCGCGGCAGGTCACGAGCACCATTCTGGTCTCACCCGAAGGCAGACGAAGGATGGCGTAGTTGCCCTCACGGGCGGCAAGCTGCGCGAATGTTCCGGCGGAACGTGCCATAGCGGCGCCCTGGCCAGGACGAAGCTCGATGTTGTGTACGAGCGTACCTACAGGGATCTCCGCAAGAGGGAGGCAGTTTCCGAGCTCAGGAGCCACTCCTGAACCGGACTCTATGATCTGTCCTACCTTGATGCCGGCAGGAGCGATGATGTACTTCTTAACGCCATCCTCGTACTCTACGAGGGCGATGCGGGCGCTACGGTTAGGATCATACTCGATGGTCTTGACTGTAGCCTTGATGTTGTCCTTGGTGCGGAGGAAGTCGATGATACGATACATTCTCTTGTGTCCGCCGCCACGGTAACGAACGGTCATCTGACCGGTGTTGTTTCTACCGCCTGTACTCTTAAGAGGTTCCAACAA
>CAYZKZ010000061.1:17503-17734 GCA_964479325.1 uncultured Muribaculaceae bacterium | reverse complement strand
ACGACACCACCCCTACCAAGGAGGACACTGAATATGTCGATTCGATCAAGGAGGACATCCAGTGGCTCGGTTTCCAGTGGGACAAGGAACTTTACGCTTCCGACTATTTCGACCAGCTTTACTCCTGGGCCGAGCAGATGATCGAGCGCGGCCAGGCCTACGTCGACGACCAGACACAGGAGGAGATCAGCAAGGGGCGCGGCACGGTTGACAAACCGGGAGTCGAGAGTC
>CAYZKZ010000061.1:0-17493 GCA_964479325.1 uncultured Muribaculaceae bacterium | reverse complement strand
CCATCGAGGAGAACCTCAAATTGTTCAGGGAGATGAAGGCCGGGAAATACGCTGACGGAGAGAAGGTTCTCCGCGCCAAGATCGATATGGCGTCTCCGAACATGATGTTCCGAGACCCTATTCTTTACAGAATCAAGCACGCGTCGCATCACCGCACGGGCGACAAGTGGTGCATCTACCCGATGTACGACTTCACCCACGGACAGTGCGACTCCATTGAGCACATAACGCATTCCATCTGCACTCTTGAGTTCGATGTCCACAGACCTCTGTACGACTGGTTCATCAAGACCCTTGAGATCTGGCCGAGCCATCAGTACGAGTTCGCGAGGCTGAACCTCACATATACCCTGATGAGCAAGAGAAAACTTCTTGAACTCGTGCAGAAAGGTCTCGTCTCAGGTTGGGACGACCCGAGGATGCCTACCCTCTGCGGAGTCAGACGCCGCGGCTACACGGCCGAGGCCTTGAAGATGTTCTGCGAGAAGATCGGTGTCTCGAAGCGTGACCAGATGATGGACATCCAGCTCTTAGAATGGTGCGTCCGCCAGGACCTCAATGCCAGGGCGAACAGGTATATGGTTGTCCAGAAGCCGCTTAAGGTAACCCTGACCAACTGGGAACCGGGAAAGGTGGAGTGGTTCGACTGCCCTCTCAACCCCGCCGATCCAGAGGGAGCTACCCGCAAGGTTCCGTTCACGGGAGAGTTCTACATCGAGCGTGACGACTTTATGGAGGATGCTCCGAAGAAGTTCTTCCGCCTCAAGCCAGACGGAGAGGTCCGTCTGAAATACACCTACATCATCAAGTGCGAGGAGGTTGTCAAGGACGCCGAGGGCAATGTTGTCGAGCTGAAGTGCAGCTACGACCCTACGACCAAGCCAGGCGGCGGAGAGTGGAGATCCGTCAAAGGAACAATCCACTGGGTTTCAACTGAATATGCCAAGGAGATCGAGATCCGTAACTACGACCGTCTCTTCGTCAAGGAGGACATGAACTCGATCCCTGAGGACAAGGACTACAAGGACTATCTCAACCCTGAGTCCCTCACGATCGCAAAAGGCTACGCCGAGCCTGCCATCCTGGAGGACAACTCCGGCATCGCCGTTCAGTTCGAGCGCACCGGCTACTACTACAAGGATCCGGACAGCACTGCCGACAAGGTCATATTCAACAAGACAACAGCCCTGAAGGATTCCTACAAGCCGGAATAGGGCTTCCGTCCCGACCAATGGGACTTCAACTGTTTAGAAGCAGCGCGGTATGCATCTGCCCCTTTTCATAGCCGGACGGTACCTGTTCGCGAAGAAGTCACACAACGTGATAAACATCATCTCCGCGATCAGTGCCGTCGGTATGGCTATCGGGACGGCCGCGCTGATCATCATTCTTTCAATCTACAACGGATTCGACGAGCTGGTGAAATCGACACTTAGCAACGTCGAGCCGGACATTCTCATCGCTCCGGCGAAAGGCAAGGTGTTCATCCCGGAGGGCGAGGCTTTCGACCGCGTCAAGGCGAATCCGATGGTCGGTGAATATAATCTCATCCTTCAGGAGAATGTCTTCGTCGATTACGACGGTCATCAGGGAATAGCCAAGGCGAAAGGTGTTGACCGAGCCTTCGAGGAGGACTCCCCTCTCGCAGAACACATCACGAACGGAGAGTTCTCGCTTCACAAAGGGCAGTTGCCGCAGATGGTCGTCGGAGCCGGACTCGCCTACAAGATGGGGATGAATCCGGCATTCTTAGCCTCGGCGGAACTATATTTCCCAATAAGGGACAGAAACTTCTCGCTCGCCAACCCCGCCGCCTCAATCGAGTCGGTGCGGATGCGTCCGGCGGGAATATTCTCGGTCAATCAACAGATTGACAACGACTTGATGATTCTGCCTATCGAGCAGATGAGACAGTTGTTAGGCTACGAGGACGAGGTCTCCGGAATAGAGATCCGCCTGGCCGAAGGCTCGACGACCGCCAAAGACCTACGGGCAGCGATCAAGGATATTCAAAAAGAATTGGGTCCGGACTTCAAGGTGCTGGACAGATTCCGTCAGAACACCTCGCTCTACAAGATGATGCGCTACGAGAAAGCCGCCATCTACCTGATTCTCATCTTCGTCATCATCATCATCGCCCTGAACATCTTCGGCAGCATCACGATGCTTATCATCGAGAAGAAGGATGACATAGAGACCTTCCGCAGCCTCGGAGCGACCGACAAGCTGCTCCGCCGCACATTCACCCTCGAAGGCTGGCTGATCTCACTCCTCGGCCTCGCCGCCGGCTTAGTGATCGGCATCGGTTTCTCCCTTGCCCAGCAGCATTTCGGCTTCATCAAGATGCCCGGCAGCTTCCTGGTCAACGCCTATCCCGTAATCCTCCAGTGGCAGGATGTCCTCATCACCATCGCCGGCGTAGCCCTGATCGGCTACATCATCGCCCTCCTCCCCGTCCGCCGCAACATCCGGTAACCAAGTCACCCCGCGCGTAAAAAGCCGTAATCCACGCGCGAGATCCCCCAAAACACCCACCCCGTGCGCAAACTGCCGACATCCACGCACGAAAGCGGCAGCGATGGCAGGCTCATTTCTCGGCATCCATAATACCGAAAATGCTTTGCGCTTCCTCAACAAGCAATGATATAGCCTCTTTATGATCTTCGCGAAAAATAAGATGAGCGAATTGAGGTTCACCGTGAATGTCGGCCACTATTCGATGGTCATACCAACCAACACCACTTTCCTGACCGAACCTCTCAAACATCAGGGAAAAAAGTCTGTCCCTGTACTGCTGACAAAGGCCACAACGAGTCGGCCTTGAATTTGGTATCGGTTCCACAGGGTCGCATAGGTAGAACAACACAGAATCTGGTGATGAGGATATAATATCAGCCACCCTCGTGACTATCTCCCTCAATGCCATAATCGAGACCCTGCTATGTCCACTCTTTCGGACTATTGACATATCAATAATCTCAATGTCGGGGAGTCCACGACTACCGACTAATTCTTTGACAAAATCATAAGATGAAGAAAGGGAGACGATCAGCTCATCTCCCTCGTATGTGCGAATTTCAAATGAAATGTTCATTACATCTGAACAGTGAAAGTACACTTTTCTTTCTTAAGAAGTTCTTCATTTCTACGAGCCTTGGCAGCCTTGATCGTGTCGAAAAGTTTTATGACCTTCTCTGACGGATTCTTTATCACGAAAGTCTTACTTCTGCCGATATCAGCATTTTCCATAGCGTCACCTCCTATTGTCATTTTTACAAATGTAGGTAAATTTCATATTAATTCCAAAATGCGAATAAAATAAGTCAAGCAAGCACAACGGCTTACCGGGCTATACAGAGAATAATCTCGTCGGTGTCCCTGGTGCTTGAGACAACCTTGAATTGTCATCCGCGTTTTACTGGCTGATAGTCGGAATTTTGAATTCGGTGCAAGAATCGTCTGTTTTTTACATAAAAAGACCAGTGGACAACAATTTGTGCAGATTTAAGCCGATTCTGACACCAAATAGAGTCCCATTACTTTATTCACGTTTTCTACTGGATGACAACCAATTCCGAAATTCAGCATTGATCGGATTGCAATTACCCATTAGATTAAGAGGTGGATTCAACTTTTCGATGAGCTCGCGTTCAAGATCCTCGCAATCATTGTTGACGTAGAACAGAAGGACAAGATTGTTCTTCAT
Source organism: uncultured Muribaculaceae bacterium (assembly GCA_964479325.1). Taxonomy (GTDB): domain Bacteria; phylum Bacteroidota; class Bacteroidia; order Bacteroidales; family UBA932; genus Cryptobacteroides. Next base: position 13,787 of record CAYZKZ010000061.1, on the reverse strand, counting down.
CCACAATGAAATCCTATCTTCATTCTCAGGGCTGTACTTCACCTTGCCATTATCCGGTTGGTTCTTGTCACGTGGCACAAACGGGTAATGCCAGAAGCATCCAAGGCTCTTCCTCAGAGTAGAGCGGCCAGCAGTTCCTTTAAAATGGCTGCGATAGTCACGTTGCCGGAGGTTGCGTCCGGCTATACCGGTATAGATGACATCAAGTCCGTTGTATTTATGCAATACATACGGAATATCACATTTCGGCAGACTTTTTCCAGGCTTGAGGGCAATAATGTAGTTGCCGGCACACTCAGGGATAAGATGCCAATCATCCGTCGCAGGATCGAATTTTCTGAAAATAATTGGCTTCATCGTATTATTGATAGTTTTTATTTGACAAAGAAATCACAACAGGAGAAGTGCTTTTATTTACTTCGAACAATGTTGGATATTGATTGACCCGAGCGGAAATCTGACTGGCGGGTACAGGTTTTCCGTCCTTTCTGGCATAGAGTCTCTGAGCGTTAATACGTTTTGAGATTTCGGTAAAAGTGAGCGGCTTGTCAGCATTTCGCAACACCGCTTCAATAGCTTCGTGCAGTTTCATTCCCGTTTCCTGTATTTTAGGTTTAACAATATTGTAATCATCATCTTCCTCTCCCCAGCCTATATTCAGCAAGTCAACTAATTCGCATCCGGCCTTCGCCTTTGCGACTTTTGCTCGCCCCAGAGCTTTCTTAAAGAAAACTATCTCTTCTGGCGTGACATTATCTAACTTACGTTCGTATTCCTCTCGAATTCTATCCTCATCCCTAACGGCAAAGTAAAAATCCGTAGCCGCTTCAAGAAGAAGATTGTAGCTATGATCCGGTGAAAGAACCGGCAGTTCCCCTCTCGTACAATATGCAAGATTTAGATCAAAATCCAAGGAGAATCGCAACGCAGAAAACGTTGACATATACTCCTTGCCATTGAGAATATTATATAGCTGTGTTGGCGTTATATTTTTATGACGCGCATAAGCGTTCAAGTCTTTGAACTTCTCTTTGATTAGTGTTTTTATGTTTTGAGCGACTTCCGCCGGAGTATGAATCATATCAATTATTTTTTTAAATTTCTGCAAAGATACGAAATATCGCAATATAAAGCAATACTTAATATTAATATATATTGTTTAATATCGAATTTAATATAAAAATTATCTACAATTCGACACATTTCCTTTCCATATAGCCGCAAGAGCATAGACGCACTCTCTGTAACAAGCAGCAAGGCACAAAACACGAGCGAGAGCACCCCAAACACCCACCCCGTGCGTGAATTGCCGACATCCACTCACGAAAGCGGCAGCGATGGCAGGCTCGTGCGCAAAGGCGGGCTTTCACGCACGGAACTGACTTCCAGGGCGGTGCCGTGAGCAAATAGTATGGATTTGCGCACGAGAGGCCTCTTCTGCCAGCTCCCGCGCGCAAATAGACACTGAATGCGCACCGAAACTGTGTACGGCGCGCATTCGGGAATTTGTCAGAATTCTGGTGAGAGTCTGCCTTACCGGGCCTTACGGAGGGTGATCTCGTCGGTGACGCCGTTGTTGGCGACGACCTTAAAGGTGTCCTCGGCGGTTTTCAGGCGGACGGCAGGGAATGTCCAGATCACACCGGTCGATTCCTCGGATGATGTCATAAGGGCGACCTTACGGCCATTCTGGTAGAGGGTAAGGAACTTGGCGTTGCTATAGACCTTTATCCTGAGCTCCTGTCCAGCAGGGAATGACTTCAGACGGGAGGACGTGATGTGGACGGTGGTCTCATCCTTGTTCCACAACGACTTGTAGAGGTAGAATACATCCTTCTTCGTCTGACGGTCACGGGTAACGAGTCCCTTGTCGTTCATATACTTGCGGTCGTTGTTCCTGACGAAAGTCTCGCCGTCGTCAGAGTCCATATAGCCCTCCTGGCGGTTGGCGACAGGGAAGTCGAACAGAACCCAGACGGAAGTGAAGTTCAGCCAAGGCATCGCCTTGATCTGACGGACGTATGACTCGTGGAAACGGTTGCCATATTCCTCATAATGCTTGGAGTCGTCCTCCTTGTCGCGGATGGCGTCGGCAGGATTCCAGACGTGGCAGTAAGGATTGATCCCGACTCCATATTCAGAGACATTGAAAGGAGTGTCCGGCTTGGAGTCGTGGAGTTTTTTCATCGAGGTGGACAGGCCGCTGAACTCATTAGGGGTCCAGTACCAGCCATAGTAGATGTTCTGCGAGCAGAAGTCCCCCTTGAGCGACGTGTAGCCGTCACGAGCGAGCCTTGAGCAGTCAGTGAAACCGACAAATCGGTCCGGATCAAGTTTTTTGGTGAAATCATAGAGTCGTTCCGTCTCCAGAGCGACCCTCTCCGGATCGAACTTTCCCTGGAGGTCATTGTTGTTGCCCCAGGTGTCGAGCTCGTTCCACATTCCCCAGAAAGCGATGGACGGGTGATTGTAGAGATTGTTCACCATCTCCTTCATCTGATGGTGGATGTTGTTGAAGTAGGCCTTGGTGGCCTCTTTACCGCAGACATTGACCCACGGGACCTCCGTCTGCACGACGATTCCCAAGGAGTCACAAAGCCTGAAAGCGATGTCGTTGTGCGGATAATGGGCGAGACGAAGGAAGTTCGCCCCGAGTTCCTTGACGATACGGTAGTCGCGGCGGTAGTCAGCCTCGGTCAACGCGGAAGCCTTGCCGTCAGCGTCCTGATGCATCGCCACGCCGCGGAGACGGTAAGGACGGCCGTTCAGAAGGAATCCCCTCTCGGGATCCATCTCGATCGAGCGGTAGCCGACCTTCGTCTCAGCTATGTCCATCATTCTCTTGCCTTTGAAAAGCTCAACCCTCACGGTGTACAGGTAAGGATCCTTCATTCCGTCCCAGAGGTGCATCCCGGAAAGGATGAACTCGTGGTCGAAGTCATATTCAGAGAAAGCCTTCACCGGCACCTCGCGGTCAGCCTGATAGCCGAGCCTGCCGTCAGCCTCAAGCAGCCGCACGCGGACAAGGATCTCGGAGTCGCGGTTGCTGTTGTTGACCAGCTTGGCTCTGACGTTCGTAACAACCTTCTTCTTTGTCACGACAGGGGTCTCGCAACGGAGCCTGTACATTCCGTAGTCCTCCGGAGAGAAAAAGACATCCTCCATAACAAGAAGCCAGACCGGATTGTGAAGTCCGCCGTTCTTGTTGAAATCCGATGTGACAGGAATCATCTCCAGATCCTCGGAATTGTCACAAACCACCTCAACCTTGTTGACACCCTTTGTCAAAGCCTCGGTGATGTCCACGGAGAAAGGTGTGTAGCCACCTTTGTGAGCGGCCACCTGCTCGCCGTTGACCCTGACCGTCGCGGCCTGGGCGACACCCTCAAAAAGAAGATAATAGGTCTTCTTCACATCGGTTATCCTCAGATCGCAGCGATAGGTCGCCTTGCCTCTGTAATAATAAGGAGAATGGCCGTCCTCGGCGTTGTAGGAGTGCGGGACCGTGACGGTCTCCCAATCAGAGCCGTCCTTGCTGAACTCCCATTCCTTCAACTGTTCCTGACGGAAACCACGGATCTGAGCCCCCAAAGGAAGAGCCGAGAGTACGATCGCCGCCACCACGGCGCAAAGAAAATGTCTTTTCATCAAGATGAATGATTTATGCATAATTGGACAAAGTTAGCAATAATCATCGGAAATTCTTAACTTCGCAGTCATAATCATCAATCATTTCGCCCAATGGATAGAAGCGGCTTAAGAAACTATGACAAGACAAGGAAGGTCCACGACTGGTTCCGTTACTTCGCCCCCGTCTTCATCACTTTCTCTGTCACACTTGGCTTCATCACACGAGTGATCCTGCTCTTCGTTCCGCCTACCGTGATCGGTTTCTCGGCCGTGGAGTGGCTGAAAATCTTCCTGTTAGGATTTGTCAATGACATAGCCTTCTCGGTGCTGGCGCTGGCCCCGGCGATGCTCATCCACGCCACCCTGAACGACGCGAAGTACAAAAGGCCGCTCAACGCCGTCATCGGAGTCGCCCTGGCCGCCTTCGCGGTCTATTCATTCCTGCCGTCCAACATATTCACTGAATATGGTTCCGTGGTCCCGACGCTTGCCAGAGCGCTTTCGGCGCTGCTGCTCGCGGGATTCTGCCTAAGGCTGTTCCTTCCAGACGTCCGCAGGGTCTGGTGCAAGGCGGGGCTGCTGTTCACAATGTGGCTGTACATATTCCTGATGGTCGTCAATGTGGTCTCGGAGTGCGTCTTCTGGAACGAGTTCGGCGTGCGCTACAACTTCATCGCTGTTGACTATCTGGTCTATACGAACGAGGTGATCGGGAATATAATGGAGTCCTACCCTATCGTCCCGCTGTTCCTCGGCGTGACACTCATCGCCGTCCTGATCAGCTGGAGACTTTTCCGCAGAAAGGACTTCAGCGAGGCAGACAACGGCGGGGCGGTTCCGTTCTTGGCGACTTTCGTCATCTATGCGGCGCTGTTCACCGGAAGCTTCTACTGGCTACGCTTCAGCTACCGCAACCTCCAGAGCGCCGACAACTACGCCACCGAACTCCAATGCAACGGATGCTGGAACTTCCTTGAGGCGTACAGCAGCAGCACTCTTGAATATGACAGATTCTATCAGATGATGCCTGACGAGGAGGCGCGGGAGATGAAGCTCGCTCTTTGCGGCCAGACAGCGGCCGCTGACGGCGCTTCGACAAGCTCAGCGACCGAAAATGCGCCGGTCGCTGAGCCTGCCGAAGCGAAAGAGCCTGCCGAAGCGAACGAACCTGCCGAAGCGAACGAACCTGCCGAAACGACTGTCCCCGGCCGCCCAATCGGCTTTGCCGGAGTGCAGGCTATCAGGGATTCCGTCCCGCCGGTCAAAAAGAACATCGTTCTGATCGCCGTGGAGAGCCTGAGCGCCGACTTCCTCACCGCCTACGGCAACGAGGACGGCCTCACCCCGAACCTTGACACCCTGATCGGAAAAAGCCTCGTCTTCGACAACCTCTACGCCGCCGGCAACCGGTCCGTCCGCGGACTTGAGGCCCTGACCCTCTGCATCCCGCCGAGCGCCGGGGAAAGCCTGATCAAAAGGCCGGACAACGCGGACCTTTTCTCCACCGGCTCGGTGCTGAGGGCGAACGGCTACACGACCTCCTTCATCTACGGAGGCGACAGCTACTTCGACAATATGCGGACCTACTTCTCCGGCAACGGGTTCGAGATCATCGACAAGGCCTCCTACCCGAAGGAGGACATCACGTTCAGCAACATCTGGGGCACCTGCGACGAAGACACGTACAGGGTAGCGCTGAAAGAGTTCGACAGGAAGGCCGAGAGCGGAACGCCGTTCCACGCGATCATATTCACAATCAGCAACCACCGTCCTTACACCTTCCCGGAGGGGAAGATCAGCTACGACGGTGAGATGAAGTCCCGCTCCGCCGCCGTGAAATACACCGACTTCGCTATCGGGCAGTTCCTCGCCGAGGCCTCCCGCAAACCGTGGTTCGGCAACACCGTGTTCGTCATAGTGGCGGACCACTGCGCCTCCAGCGCCGGAAAGACCAGCATACCCGTCGATAAGTACCACATCCCCGCGATAGTCTATTCCCCGGGCTTCATCCAGCCGCGGAGAGTCGAAAGGCTCTGCTCGCAGATCGACCTGATGCCGACTGTCTTCTCACTGCTGCATTTCTCCTACGACTCAAGGTTCTACGGCCAGGACATCCTCGCCCCGGACTACAACCAGAGGGCGTTTATGGCCACCTACCAGGATCTGGGCTACTTCAGCGACGACATCCTGACCGTCCTCTCCCCCGTCCGCAGGATCCGGCAGTTCGATGTGACGGAGACCTCGCCGTGGGAACACACAGAGACTCCGAGGGAAAGCCAGAACGACACGCTGGTAAAAGAGGCGCAAGCGTTCTATCAAACAGTAAACACAGCAAAATTAAACGAATATGGCAAATAAACTTTGGGACAAAGGATTCAAGGAGGACGAGAGAATCGATGCGTTCACTGTCGGAAACGACCGTGAGCTTGACCACGAGCTCGCCCCTTATGACATAATGGGCACGATGGCGCACATCACTATGCTTCAGAGCGTAGGGCTGCTGTCAAAGGAGGATCTGGACAGGCTGCTGCCGGAACTCAAGGAATTATATTCAGAAGCCTGCGAAGGGAAGCTTTATGTGGAGGACGATGTCGAGGACATCCATTCGCAGATCGAGCTGATGCTGACCCGTCGGCTCGGTGACATCGGCAAGAAAGTCCACACCGGGCGCTCCCGCAACGATCAGGTGCTCGTGGATCTGAAACTCTACGCACGCGCGGAGATCGAGAGGACAGTCCGCAAGGTGGAATCCCTTTTCAAGACCCTTCAGGAGGCCAGCGAAAAGTACAAGGACACTCTGATCCCCGGCTACACACACCTTCAGGTGGCGATGCCGTCATCATTCGGACTTTGGTTCGGAGCCTACGCCGAAAGCCTTTGCGACGACCTCTGTATGATGAGGGCCGCGTGGGACGTTGTGAACCAGAACCCTCTCGGCTCGGCCGCCGGCTACGGCTCGTCAGCGCCTCTGGACAGAACCCTCACCACGAAACTGCTCGGATTCGAGGATCTGGACTACAACTCAGTCTATGCGCAGATGACCAGAGGAAAGATGGAACGCGCCGTGGCGTTCGCCTATTCATCAGTCGCCGAGACCGTTGGCAGGCTCGCTATGGACGGCTGCCTTTTCTCAAGCCAGAATTTCGGATTCATACATCTGCCGGACGCGCTGACCACAGGCTCCAGCATTATGCCGCACAAGAAGAACCCGGATGTCTTCGAACTGGTCAGGGCACACTGCAACAAACTTCAGGGCGTGCCTAACACCATCCGTCTCATCACGGGCAACCTGCCGAGCGGCTACTTCCGTGATATGCAGATCCTCAAGGAGGTCTTCTTCCCGATCTTCAAGGAGATGAACGACTGCCTTGACATTGTCGAGTATGCCGTCAGCGGAATGGAGGTCGTCACCGATGTGATGAGCGACCCGAAGTACAAGCTTGCGTTCAGCGTGGAGGAGGTCAACCACCTGGTGGAGACAGGAGTGCCGTTCAGGGACGCTTACCGGCAGGTGGCGGACTCCATCAGGCAAGGCACTTTCGAGTACCACGGCGAGCTTCACCACACACACGAAGGGTCGATAGGCAACCTCTGCAATGACCGGATCGCAGCCAAGATGAGCCGCGTCATCTCCGGCTTCGGGTTCGAAAAAGTCCACGAAGCCGTCTCGAACCTGACATCACGCAAAAACTCGTAACGACTATGAACCACAGCAAATCACGCATACTCAAGCTTGCGGCCGCAATCGCCGCAGGAATCATAGCGGCTGACGCGCTCCAGGCCCAGGAGACCGGCGGCGCAATGGCGACAACAGAAACAAGTGAGACCACCTGCGCTGACACCACCCACCCGTGGTACGGAGCAAGAGTCGGAATCATCGGAGACTCCATCTCAGATCCGAAGGTGGCCAACGGCCCGGAGAAGTACTACTGGTTTATGCAGCGGGAGATCGGGATAATCCCTTGCGTCGTGGCCCAGAACGGACAGGAATGGAACGAGGTCCTGCCACAGGCCGACAGACTGAGGAAAGAGTACGGCGATGACATCGACGCCATTCTCATCCTGATGGGGACCAACGACTTCAACGCGGGAGTCCCGATCGGGGAATGGTTCATCGAGGAGGAAGTCAAAGTCGAGGCCGCCAACGGCGAACCGGCGGCGATGCAGACCAGAAGGCACAGGAGCCCCGACTTCAACCCTGACACGTTCAAAGGGCGGATCAACATAGCCCTTGACTCTTTGAAGAATATGTACCCGAAGAAGCAGATCATCCTGCTGACTCCGCTTCACCGAGGCTACGCCAAGTTCGGCAAAAACAACATCCAACCGGACGAGAACCACACCAACCGGTGCGGTGAATATGTTGACGCCTACATCAGCGCCGTCAAAGAGGCGGGCAACGTCTGGGCAGTCCCGGTGATTGACCTCAACGCAGTCTCAGGAATATTCCCGCTCAACCGCTCGCAGAAGGAATATTTCCCAAGGGACACCGACAGGCTTCATCCGACAGATGAAGGGCATCACAGAATGGCCGAAGCCCTGATCGCAGCACTTAGATCCCTCGCCCCGGCTTTCGACAGGTAATCCGGGCAGACTTTCTACCTCAAGAGAAAGCGGGCGCCGAAGGTGATGGAGAAATCCAAAGGACGATCCTTATAGATTGTGCTGACACCGGACTTGTCGTCGAAATGATAGCTGAGTCCCGGCTCGGCATAGAGGCCGATGCGTTTCGCAAGATTGACCTGAAGGCCGGCCGATGCGTTCAAAGACCAAAGCAAAGGCCTCACATTCAGATTCTTTGTAACACTGTCACCCTGCTTGACTCCTCCCAATGTCTCCGTCGTCACAGACTTGCCGGACACGGACTTTTCAGCCATTCCGCCGGCACTCACGTAGAGAGAGACGAATCTGTAGTCAAAGATCGACGCAGTCATATTCAATGGCAGTCCGACATACCTCAGAGTCTGGTCAGTCTCGCTGAGCGTCCTTCCGGTCTCATTCGAGAAAGTGCTGCGAAGGGTCGTGAACGTCACGCCTGTCTCCAGTCCGAGCGTGCGGGAGATCGGATAATTGACTGTCACAGCCAAACGTACAGGCCGACGGTGATCCGATTTGGAGACAGCCGAAGTAGGACTGTTCAGCGGCATAGGGGCCATCGCCCTGGTCTGTCCCTCGACCCCACCGGCATAATCGCCCATTTCTCCGTGGTCAGGCATCATTCCGGGAGCCGACGCTGGAGCAGAGCCACGATAGAACATCTGAAGGTCGTACGAGCTTTCCTTGCGGCTATCCACCGTACCTCCGGAAAAAGCCACATCCAAAGAAGCGGCCCCGCGTCCGGACGGACGGGAATCGGATGTGGCGGAAATATATTCAGACCAATCCTCGCCGTCGTGATCCGTGGCGACAGCCTTTTTCTTTAATTGAACATCCTGCCCGTCCTCAGGCACGGCGGTTTCCTCAACCGCCACCGGAACGTCCGGCTCAACCTCCACGACAGGCTCAGGTTCAGGGATTTGGTCAGGCACAGAGTTCGTCTCAGCCTCAACCGGGGCATCCTTTTCCACAGGGGCAGTCTGTCTCACGGCCTTGCGCCGCACCCGGTCTTGACCGGAATACGCCAACAGTGTTCCCGCGCCAGCCGCCTCACCGGCAGAAGGGACAATCTCCACGGGACGATCCTGGCCTCCGTCATTTTTGACTGAAGAAGGTTTACCGGAAGCCAGGTTCTCCCGCGGCTCATCCGAAGCATCACCGCCCGGAACATAAAAACGGATTCCAGCGAAGACACCCAAGGCTACCACAGCCGCGGCGGCGACAGAGCGCCACAGTGCCGGCATCGGGATCACCCTGCGTTTTTTCACGGGGAAGACGGAAGACTCGATGTCCTCCCACAATCCTTCCGGCGCGGGTTCCTCGTAGTCCTTCAATTTGTTCTCCAGACCTTTTATCCAATCCTTATCTTCCATCATACTGTCTCCGTTTTTTTCTTGTACTCGTTTATCCGCCTCGCCAGAATCGCTCTTGCCCTATGAAGCTGGGATGCGGAAGTGCTTTCCGTAATCCCAAGTAAATCAGCGATCTCCCGGTGGCTCTTGTCCTCAAAGACGTAAAGGTTCAGCACAGTCCGGTAGCCTTCCGGCAACTCCTTGATCATCTTTTGAATGACTTCCGGAGGAACGTTTCCCACATCAGGCTCTTCCTCCTCTTCCCTGTCAGGAAGATCCCACTTGTACTCGACCGTGTCCGAGCGCTTCCGCCTGCGAATCAGCTTCAAGGCCTCGTTGACGGAAATCTGCCTCATCCACGCCTTTAGAGATCCCTCGCCACGGTAGTCGAACCTGTCCAAAGACGAGAAAATCTTCACGAAACTGTCCTGAAGGACATCCCTCAGATCTCCGTTGTCCGGCAGGAAACGGGAACAGGTGGCCGTGAGATACCTTGAGTAGCAGTCATAGATCTGCCTCATCGCATCACGGTCACCTTTCCTCGCCTGCTCGACAAGAGTCTTCTCTATGTCTCCGGACAATGTTCCCATCAATCGGAAAGACCCTGAGTCTTCAAAAACTCCTTACCTCTCAGAGAGGGAGAATCTCGACAAATACTTCAGCTCAGCGGTCTTCTCAACGCCGTCGATGTCACCATAGTCCTTCCAGTGCAGCGTCAGCTTGTCACCGTCCTTGGCGTCCTTGAGGAGTTCGTCCAGCCTGAACGCGATGACACCTTCGCCAGGCACCATAGGGCCGGTACTGTCCCCGTTGTCATCGTGCCTGAGGTAAAGATCAAGGGTCTCCGGATTTACGGCCAGCTCGATTGTGTGAGGGATGTTCCTTCCGCTGCCGAACCAGGCGGCGAAATGAAGCGTGAGATAGCCGTCCTCACAACAAGTGATCCAATCGTTGTAGATGGACAGAGCGGTGGTCTTCTTCGTTCCGAATTCCTCATCGTAAAGCACGGCGCTCTTGGTGCGCACCGAGTCGATCCACTCAACCTTCACCCTCTTCGAGAACACCCCTGCGTCCCCCGGCTCCTCGGAATAGCGGAGCAAAGCCCTGACCTCGCGCCCGTAAGGGTTGTTCCAATTCACCGGCTCAAAAGTGGTCTTACCATCCACCTGGAAATAGGATGTCCCGGAATCCGTTGTCTTGATCGTGACAACAGCGTTAGGGTTAGGGAGAACCGAGTAGTCATTGTCCACAGAACACGATGACAGGGACACAGTCAGAGCCGCCAGCATCGAAGCGGCGGCCAGACATAATTTGAAATTTTTCATCTGTTTCATATCTTTTGATTAATTTTTCCGTACTACTAAATTCTTATACTCCGAATTCTTGCGTAAAAATGCGAAAAAAAAATTAACTTGCGAACCTTTTGGTTTTAGGAGTAAAAACGAACTCGCGCAAATGAAGAAAATCACCTTGTTCAGAGTGGGGATATCCCTGATTCCGATTCTGATTCTTGTGACGCTGCTGGCGCTCAACATCAGCATATTCGGAAGTGACGCCATCCTCGGTGCCAGCCAGGTGGCTCTACTTTTCTCCGCCGGAGTGGCGATCTGGCTCGCCATGTGGCTGTTCAAGGTCCCGTGGCAGGACTTTGAAGAGGCCATAAAGAGCAACATCGGAGATGTCACGACCGCCATTGTCATCCTCTTCCTGATCGGAGCCATCTCCGGGACCTGGACGGTCAGCGGAATCGTGCCGACATTCATCTACTACGGGGTCAAGATCATCAGCCCCAAGGTGTTCCTCCTCACCGCCTGCGTCATCTGCGCGCTTGTCTCGGTCACGATAGGAAGTTCCTGGACCACGATAGCCACCATCGGCGTTGCCCTTTTAGGCATAGGCAAGGCATTGGGATTCAGTGACGGAATGATCGCCGGAGCGATAATCTCGGGAGCGTACTTCGGCGACAAGATCTCTCCCCTTTCCGACACCACCGTGCTGGCTTCCTCGATGAGCAAGGTCCCGATGTTCGACCACATCCGCTACCTGATGTTCACCACGGTGCCGTCGATAGTGATAACATTGGTAATATTCCTGATCTTAGGTCTTTCCCACACAGGCAGCGATGCCTCGCTGGTCAATGAATATACCGCCGTACTCGATTCGAAGTTCAACATCACCCCGTGGCTGCTCATTGTTCCAGCGCTGACGGCCGTGATGATCGCCCGCAAGATGCCCGCCCTGATAGTCCTCGCCCTGTCAACCGTCCTCGCCGCCGTGGCCGCCCTTATCTTCCAACCGGACATCGTCAGGGAGATCGGGACAGGAGTCACCGGAGGAGGAGAATCGGCCAAGGTGATGTTCACAGGCACGATCGAGACCATCTACAACTCAGTCTGCGTGGAGACCGGCAATCCGGAAGTCAACCAGCTCGTGTCCTCGAAGGGAATGCTCGGTATGCTGAACACGGTTTATCTCATAATCTGCGCTATGTGCTTCGGAGCCGCGATGAAGGCCAGCGGAATGCTGCACCACCTGGCTTCGATGATTCTTCCGCTGACAAAACGCAGGACAAGCCTTGTGGCCTCGACAGTCGTGACCGGAACAGCGCTTAACGGAATCGTCTCCGACCAGTACCTCGCCATCATCCTCACATCCAGCCTGTTCAGGGACATCTACGGGAAGGAGGGCTACGAGAACCGACTGCTGAGCCGGTCCGTGGAGGACTCCGCCACCGTCACATCGCCGCTCTACCCGTGGAGCAGCTGCGGAATGACCCAGGCGACGATTCTGAGCGTTCCTACGCTCACCTACCTTCCTTACTGCTTCTTCAACATCATCAGCCCGCTGATGAGCATAACCGTGGCGGCATTGGGATTCAAGATATTCAGGAAAGCCGCCGGAGAGACAGAAGATCAATAAAAATCGGACTGTCTAAAGTTGTCTTTTCGTTCCGAAATCAGTATTTTTGAACAAAATAAGGAAATAATGGACAAGTTCAGGAAGATCAACAATTTCGACATCAACCTGCTCAGGAACTTTCCGGGACTGACCGAATATGACGGGCAGCTGTTCCTGAACGACACCATCGACGAGGAGTGGCCGAGGAAGATCAAGAACTTCCCGTCGCTTCCGACGAAGATGCGCTTCACGGCCATATTCCTCTGCCTGTCCGGAGAGGCAAGGACAAGGGTTTCCGGCAGTGAATATGTCATCAGGGCCAACGACATATTTATGATCAGCCTCGGCAACATAGCGGAGAGTATCAGGATAAGCAATGACTTCAAGGCCATCTCGGTCTCGATTATGCCTGACTCCAGCCTGATGAAGTTCACCTACAGCAGCACAAGATACCTCAGGAACTCCCTGTACGAGCCGAGCATCCTGACCCTCACTCCGGTCGAGAGCAAAAGGATGGTCTCCTTCTTCGGGACTGTGAAGAACATCATCGTCTATGAGAGCGACCTTTTCAAGAGAGAGGCGCTTGAGGGAGCCTCTATAATGCTCGCCAACTACCTGTCCGCAAGAATAGCGAACAAGAACAACGGCACGGTGCAGCCTGTGACCAAATGGAGAAGCAATGAGCTGCTGCGCCGTTTCCTTATCGAGGTCAGCCAGCAATATACTTTCGAAAGAAGTGTCCAGTTCTACGCCAAGAAACTGTACATCTCACCGAAGTACTTCGCACAGATGATCTACAAGGAGTCCGGCAAACACGCGAAGGACTGGATCCGCGACTTCGTCATCAAGGACGCCAAGACAATGCTCAAAAGCGGCAACTACACCGTCCAGGAAGTGAGCGAGGCCTTGCATTTCGCGAACCAGTCCTTCTTCGGGAAATATTTCAAGGAAGCGGTAGGATGCTCCCCGAGAATGTACAAGGAAAGGGTTACTTCCGATCCTTCAGAAGATCACGGATCTCCTCAAGAAGAACCACATCATCAGGCTTAGGAGCCGGAGCGGCAGGGGCTACTGGCTCCTCCTTCTTCTTTCTCTGAAGCTTGGCGAGTCCCTTGATGGCAAGGAATATACTGAACGCGATGATCAGGAAGTTCACGGTCTCCTGAATGAAGTTGCCGTAGTTCAATGTAACGGCAGGCTTCACGACCTCCGCTCCGTCCATAACCGCCTTGTGGAGGACAATCTTGAGGTTTGTGAAATCAAAACCGCCGATCAGAACACCCACGCACGGCATAATGATGTCGTTGACCA
>CAYZKZ010000060.1:0-18324 GCA_964479325.1 uncultured Muribaculaceae bacterium | reverse complement strand
AAGCACATCGTCCGACGTTCCGGAAGCCGGCTTGTAGCCGTTCTGAACGCTCTCGAACGTGGCCTTGGCCTGAGCGAGGTTGTCCTGCTCGGCGAAAGAGTCGCCCAGGACTATGAACGCCTTGGCAAGCCAGTAGCTCTGGTCTCCGGCCTTCTCGGCGAAGGCATAGACCTTCTTCTCGACGGTGTCGTACTTGCCCTGGTCGAAAGCGTCCTGGATTATCATAAACGCGGCCTCCGCCCCTTCCGGAGTGGAAGGCTCAGCGCTCAACGACGCGAAGATCCCGAAAGCCTCTGAACGCTCGTTCATAGACAGCAGCGACTTGGCCTTTGAATAGTCCGCCTCGCGTCTCTCTCCGGCTGTGCTCTTCGCGTCAGCCTTCACCTTGTCGGCGCAGGAGACAGCCGATGTCCAGTCCCCGGCCTTGAATGCGGAGCGCATCATTCCGACTCTCGCGGAATGCCTGTTGTTCTCCGTCTTGGAGTCCTCAAGCAAGGATGAATAGCCTCCGAAAGCGTCCTTGTAGCGTTGAAGATCGTAGGACAATTTAGAGAAATTCAGCATTGCGGTCTCGGCGAAAGAAGTCCCTTCCCCTTTCTCAAGAGATTTCCGGTACCAGTCGCAGGCCTGTTCCTTCTTGCCAATGTTCCGGTAGCACTCAGCGGCATAGAACTCAGCCAACGGAACCTTTGAGCCTTCCGGATAGCGCTCAAGATAATTCTGGATCGAGGCCAAGGCCTTGCCGTAGTTCTCCGTGAGGAAGACCTGCTCGGCGGCGTTGAAGTACATCGCCTCCTTCTCGTCCTCAGACTTGTCCTTGATGACACCGGCCTTGTCGGCGAAGTCAATGTACTCGTCCGCGCGTCCCTGGGACTGGTAGATCGACTCTATGGCGAGGAGAGCGTCACGGGCATATTCAGTGCCTGGCATCTCGGCGATCACCTGCTTGTAGTAGGTAAGGGAGCGGTCGTACTCGGACATATTCCTTGAGATCATTCCGAGCTCGATGAGGGACCGCGCCACTATCGTCTTGTCACTCGTCGCGGAGCGGAGCTTGTTGAACGCCTCAACCGCGTCATCGTTCCTGCCGGCGGCCACGTAGGCCCTTCCAAGCTCGAACATCGCCTCCGGGTAGTATTCAGCCGAAGAGCTGACACCCAAGGCCTTGGACAGCGAGCTGATCTTGCCGTCCATATCCCCCATAAGGCCGTAGGCTATGCCGGCCTTGTAGTTAGGATAGAGGTTGTTCCTGTACTTGAACCTCTTGAGAGCGCTCTCGTAGCCGCTGACGGCGGCCTTGTAGTCCTTGCGGGCGAAATCGCAGTCCGCCCTGCGCACGGCAGCGTCCTCTCCCTCCATCGGTGAGGCCGAGGAAAGATATTCATCAAACCATTTGGCGGCGCTGGCGTAGTCGCCCTGCCTGAAGTAGCAGTAGGCCAGGTCGTAAGGGATCAGGCGACCCTCGGTCTTGCCGTCGAGCGCCGAATTGTTGTAAAGATCCTTGAAAGCGTCCAGAGCCTTGTCAAACTGGTCGCTGCGGTAGTAGGACTCGCCGAGCCAGTAGCGTGAAAGCTGGTAGAACGAGGTCCTCTTGTCGGCATAGAAAGAGGATGCCCTGAGGAACGGGACCGCGTCGCTCCACGACCCGGCCTCGATCAGTTGCTCCGCGCGCAGGTAGTTGGCCTTCATATAGTTGGCCTTTTGTTTGCCGTCTAAAAGATCAATATTCGAGTAGGCTTCGACGGCCCCGGCGTAGTCGTGGTTGTACAGGGAGGCCAAGGCTATGTAGCTGTAGATCCTGTCGCCCTTTTTCTTGTCCGAGTATTTCGACATATAGTCGTTGAACACCGAAGGGTTGTGGTTCAGGTCGAAGGACAGCTTGGCGTAGTTGAAGTGGGCGTCCTCCTCGATGTCAGGATTGAACGTCCTCTGAGAAGCGTCCTTGAAAGCGTCCAGCGCCGCGACCTTGTTGCCGGTCCGGATGTAGCTGTAGGCGAGCTGGTAGTTGGCGATCTGTCCGATGGAGTCGGTCCTGTTCCTCATCATAGAGAAATTGTCGATCGCCCCCTTGTAGTCCCCGGTGGCGTAAAGGACGGAGCCGGCGTAGAAATAGTCGTTCCTGTCCATATCGTCTCCCGACTTGCCGATCCTGTCGTAGAACTCCTTCGCCTTCTCAGTGTCGCCCTTCGCGAGATAGGACTCCGAGATGATCCTCGCCAGATGCCTCCGGCGCTCCTCAGGAGCGTTCTCAAAGAGTTTCAGACCATTCTTCAGAACGTAGGAGTAGTCCTTTTTCATAAACCGGCACTCGGTCTTGTAGTACTCTGACATCTCGGTGAAACGGCTGTCCCTCGCCGCCTTGTCAAACCACTCGTAGGCCTCGTCAAAATTCTTCTCGGTGTAGTTGATGTAGCCCAATGAATATCTCGACGGGGCGGTGTAGTCCGATTGCGCCATCCTGTCAGCCTTCTCGAAAAGGGACTTCGCCTTCCCGGAATCACCCGCCTCGAAGTAGGAATAGGCCTGTTTGAATGAATATTCCGCCACAAGTCCCGACGGCAGCCGCCCGCCATCCACCTTGCCGAACTCAATGATGGAGGTCTTGTAGTCCTGCCTGTCGAACGCGTTCAGAGCCTTGTAGAAATGGATCTGGGGAGCGAGCGCCGAAGCCGGATTCGCCGCCACGAACGCGTCGGCCAGGGTCTCGTTGCCCGTCTCCTGAAGCCTTACGGCGCATAGAGCCTCATAGCCTCCGGCCATCACGTCACCTGTTTCCCTGTAGATTGTTCCGAAAATGCTTCCGGCCCGCTCGAACATTCCGTGTTCATAGAGTTCCACAGCGTCCCGGTAGCGGACGGGTGTGTTCTCCAGCGTCTGCGCCGTAGCCTGCGAGACCAGCGCCAACGCGGACAAGAGCACTGCGACAAGTTTGCTTTTCATATAGTTTTCAATCATTTTCTTTCGTGAAAATATTCTACAAATTTACTCAAATATACCCGAAAAATAAAGTATATTTGCGTTACTATGGAAGTAAACGCGCAATCAGCATCAAAAAGCGAGCCGCTTGTCTCCTTCAGGGACGCGGACATCATCAACGGAGAAAGCACCGTGATCTACGGGCTGGATATGGACATATTCCCGGGAGACTTCATCTACATAGTCGGAAAGGTCGGCACCGGCAAGACATCGATCATCCGCTCTATGATCGGCGAGAATCCTCTTGTCAAAGGATTCGGGGAGGTCTGCGGATTCAAACTGAACGGATTGAAAGACAAGGAGATCCCTTACCTGAGACGCAAGATCGGCGTTGTCTTTCAGGACTTTCAGCTTCTGATGGACAGATCCGTCGAGAGCAACCTTGAGTTCGTGCTGAAGGCCACCGGCTGGAAGGACAGGAACGAGATTGACAAACGGATCACAGAGGTTCTTCACGACGTCGGGATGGAGAACAAGGCCCACAAGATGCCGCACCAGCTTTCCGGAGGCGAGCAGCAGAGAATCGCCATAGCCCGCTCCCTGCTGAACAGGCCGAGGCTTATCATCGCCGACGAGCCGACCGGAAACCTCGACAACGAGACGGCCGACGGAATCCTCCGGCTGATGACAGGAATCAACAAGGATGACGGCACGGCCATCGTGATGGTGACCCACAACAGAGCCATCTTCGAGAAATACCCGGGACGTGTCTTCGTCTGCAAGGACGAGAGATGTGTCGAGAACACCAACGACGAAGTCATCGACCTGGCGCTCACCATCTGACACCGCCTATGCTGAAGAAAGACAGATACGCGCACATCCTCTCCTGGTTCCTTGACAACCGTCCCGAACCTGAGACCGAGCTTCACTACGAGTCTCCGTTCCAGTTGCTTACAGCGGTGATACTCAGCGCCCAATGCACTGACAGAAGGGTGAATATGGTCACTCCGGAACTCTTCCGGAGATTCCCGCGCCCGGAAGACCTCGCCGCCGCCTCGTTCGAGGAAGTCTTGGCGGTCATAAAAAGCATCTCGTACCCCAACAGCAAGGCCACTCATCTGATAGGAATGGCTCAAAAATTGTTAGGCGACTATGCCGGTGTCGTGCCGTCGGACATCGACAGCCTGATGACTCTTCCGGGTGTAGGCCGCAAGACAGCCAACGTGATGGCCTCGATCATCTACGACAAGCCTGTGATAGCTGTTGACACACACGTTTTCCGGGTGTCCCACAGGATGGGGCTTTCCGACGGGAAAACGGTCGAGAAAGTCGAGAAGGAGCTGGAGGAACACATCCCCGCGGGACTCAGGGCGAGGGCGCACCATTGGCTGATACTGCACGGACGCTACACCTGCACGGCCCGTAATCCGAAATGTGACGACTGTCCTTTGAAGGATTGGTGCAGGGACTACGAACAGAAACACAGAACAATTTTATGATACAGTTTTCTCCTGAGAATATACTCCTCATCGGATCGCTGCTGATTTTCACGGCCATACTCATCAGCCGCGCCGGATTCAAGTTTGGAATCCCGGTGCTCCTTCTTTTCATTGTCGTGGGAATGGCGTTCGGTGTCGATGGACTCGGACTTGCGTTCGACAATTTCCACATCGCCCAGTTCATCGGTACGATAGCGCTCTGCATAATCCTGTACTGCGGTGGTCTTGAGACGAAATTCGACACGATCAAGCCTGTCCTGAAAGAGGGAATCGTGCTATCCACCGTGGGCGTGTTTCTGACCGCCCTGTTCACGGGCGGGTTCATCTACCTTCTCACGAGGGTCGGACATCTTTCAGAGGGGATGTCGATAGTTATGTGCTTCCTGCTGGCGGCGGTGATGTCGTCAACCGACTCGGCCTCGGTGTTCAACATCCTGAGGAACGCCAAGATGAGGCTGAAGGAGAATCTCCAGCCTGTGCTTGAGCTTGAGTCCGGATCCAACGACCCTATGGCCTACGTCATCACCATCGTGCTGATCCAGTGCGCACAACAGTTGTTCGAACCGTCCTCCGAGGTTGACATCGACTACGTCAGGATGATCGGCAACGCGCTCATAACCTTCACTATGCAGCTTGGCATCGGAGCCATTATGGGTGTGGGACTCGGCAAGGCGTTCAGCTGGGCATTAGGCAAGCTGAAACTTAACGGAGCCTCCCTCTACGCCATCCTCGTGCTGAGCATCGGGTTCTTCATCTACTCCATCACAGGACTGGTGAACGGCAACGGTTTCCTTGCCATCTACCTCGCCGGGGTGATCATCGGCAACAAACCGATGATCTACAAGAAGGAGATCTTCCGTTTCAGCGACACGGTGACCTGGCTGATGCAGATGGGGATGTTCCTCACTTTGGGACTGCTCGTCAACCCTAAGGAGATGCTCTCCGTAGCGCCGGTGGCTCTGCTAATCGGAATATTCCTGACCTTTGTCGGCCGCCCGTTGGCCGTGTTCATCTCGCTCCTGCCTTTCCGGAGGCTCTCCTTCAAGGCCAGGGTGTTCATCTCCTGGGTGGGGCTGAAGGGAGCGACACCGATCATCTTCGCGATCTTCACGGTTGTGGCTGACATTCCGGGATCGGGTCAGATCTTCAACATCGTCTTCTTCATCACGATGGTGTCTATGCTGATTCAGGGAATGAGCATTCCTGCCGTGGCGCGGAAACTAAACCTCGCCCTGCCTCAGGAAAAAGCCCCTGAGACATTCGGCATCGAGATTCCCGAAGAAGCAGGAAAGCTGATGGACCACAAGCTAACCGAATCGGATCTGGCGGCCGGAGACACGCTCAAGGAGGTGTCTCTTCCGGAAGGGACCCGTGTCGTGATGATAAAAAGGGAGGGCGAGCTGATCGTTCCGGACGGTTCGGTAAGGCTCAAGGTCGGCGACAAGCTGCTTATGATTATGGGCAATCAATTTGACGAATCGGAATAATGATGTAAATTTGCAAATTGGTCGCCGTGGTTCGGCTGGCTCACCAACCGTGGCTCGATGCTTCGACAAGCTCAGCAACCACAGGCTCACCAACCGGTCGCTGAGCCTGTCGAAGCGCCGAACAGGGCGAAAAAAAACGAAATAAACAAAACCAAAATATTCATAAAAATGAAAAGAATTGTACTTATCCGCCACGGCGAGAGCCAGTGGAACAAAGAGAACAGGTTCACAGGCTGGACCAATGTTGACCTCAGCGAGAAGGGTGTTCAGGAAGCCCTTGAGGCAGGAAAGGCACTCAAAGAGGCCGGAATCACCTTCGAGGTGGCCTACACCTCTTATCTTAAGAGAGCCATCAAGACCCTTAACAATGTACTTGACGCTATGGATCTTGACTGGATTCCTGTAAAGAAGACCTGGAGGCTCAACGAGAAGCACTACGGAATGCTTCAGGGTCTGAACAAGGCCGAGACCGCCCAGAAGTACGGTGACGAGCAGGTTCTCATCTGGCGCCGCAGCTTTGACGTCGCGCCTCACGATCTTCCGGAGGACGATCCTAACAGCGCCACCAAGGATCCTCGCTACGCTCTCGTTCCTGATCAGTACATTCCTCGCACAGAGGCTCTTAAGAACTGCATCGAGCGCGTTATGCCTTACTGGGAGTGCGAGATCTTCCCTGCCCTCAAGCAGCACGACAACATCGTGGTTGTGGCTCACGGCAACAGTCTCCGCGGTGTGGTAAAGCATCTCAAGGGAATCTCTGACGCCGACATCGTCAGCCTCAACATCCCTACAGCCACTCCTTACGTCTTCGAGTTCGATGACGACCTCAATCTCGTCAAGGACTACTATCTGGCTGATCCTGAGGAGCTCAAGAGGAAGCAGGAGGCTGTGGCAAAGCAGGGTAAGGCGAAATAAATTTCGCCTTACCAGGACATCTTAACCCCCTATCCCCCCTATTAGGGGGAATGGTCGGCCTTCGGCCGGTCGGCAGAAGCCGACTTGTCGCGACGCTCCTTAATAAGTTTCTTATTTCGCCTTACGGGACATCATTTAAAGGGGGAGGCACAAAAATATTACCGGACGGATGTAACCGAAATGTAACACGGTTGCAACCGTCCGGTAACATTTTATGGTGAATTTTGCATTCGTAAAAAGCGGTCACTTCGACAAGCTCAGTGACCGAAGCCCAATGACCGGTTGGTGAGCCTGCCGAACCACGGTTGGTGAGCCTGTGGTTGCTGAGCTTGTCGAAGCATCGAACCACGGTGGCAAAGCGCCACGGTCACCGAGCCTGTCGAGGTGTAAAAGCGAAATAAAAAAGCGACAATATGAATGAGATTTACCTTGTGATTGTGGTGTTCCTCTTTGTGCTGGCCATTTTCGACCTGATGGTCGGAGTCAGCAACGACGCCGTAAACTTCCTGAACTCAGCGATCGGAGCCAAAGTGGCGAAGTTCAGGACAATCATCATCGTAGCCGCGATAGGAGTGTTCCTCGGAGCGACGATGAGCAACGGAATGATGGAAATAGCGAGACACGGAATCTTCCATCCGGCGATGTTCTCCCTGAAGGAGTTGATGTTCATCTTCTTAGCCGTGATGGTCTCGGACGTGATCCTGCTCGACATATTCAACAACCTCGGACTTCCGACATCCACAACAGTCTCGCTCGTGTTCGAGCTGCTCGGAGGCACCACCGCGTTCGTGCTGCTCAAACTGGCAGGCGATAACACCGGACTGACGGTCGGCGACCTGATGAACACGGAAAAAGCCCTCGCCGTGATAATGGCGATCTTCGTCTCCGTCGCGATAGCGTTCTTCTTCGGAATCGTCCTCCAGTACATCTCCCGACTCGTCTTCACCTTCACCTACAAGAAAAACCTCAAATGGAAGATAGGAATCTTCGGCGGAATCGCCACCACGGCGATATTCTACTTTATGCTTTTCAAAGGCATCGAGAATATGTCATTCGTCACACCGGAGATCCAGCAATATATCCAAAGCCACACCCTCGCCTTCTTAGGAATATGCTTTCTCGTGTCAACGATCCTGATGCAGGTTCTTTACTTCCTGAAGGTCAATGTGTTCAAGATCCTCGTGCTGATGGGCACCTTCTCGCTGGCGATGGCCTTCGCGGGCAACGACCTTGTCAACTTCATCGGAGTGCCGCTGGCGGGATATTCATCCTACACCGACTTCGCCGCGAGCGGAGCGACAGACCCTTCCACATTTATGATGTCATCGCTTGACGAGCCTGCAAGGAGTCCTATCATATTCCTTGTCGCCGCCGGCGCCGTGATGGTCTTCTCCCTCGCGACATCGAAGAAAGCCCGCAACGTGATCCGCACATCGGTCGATCTTTCCCGCCAGAGCGAGGGAGACGAGATGTTCGGCTCCTCCAAGATCGCAAGGGTTCTGGTCAGATTCTCGAACAACACGGCCAATTTCTTCAAGGATGTGGTCCCGGACGGTGTCAAGGCCTGGTGCGAGAAACGATTCAACACGGACGAGGCCAGGCTTCCGGAAGGAGCGGCCTTCGATGAGGTCAGGGCGACCGTCAATCTGGTTGTCGCAGGACTCCTGATCGCCCTTGGCACATCCCTGAAACTCCCGCTCTCGACCACCTACGTGACGTTTATGGTGGCGATGGGTTCATCCCTGGCCGACCGGGCCTGGGGACGCGAGAGCGCTGTCTATAGAGTCACGGGAGTCGTCTCCGTGATCGGCGGCTGGTTCATCACGGCCGGAGCGGCGTTCATCCTTTGTTTCCTCGTGGCTATGCTGATGCACGTCGGAGGTTTCGTGGCCGCCTGCATAATGATGGCACTCTCGGTCTTTCTGCTCATCCGCAGCAACATCCGCTACAGAAAGAAGGCCGACGAGGAGAAAGGTGACACCGTCTTCAACGAGATGATGCTCAGCACGGACAAGGACGAGATCCTGCGGCTACTGACCAAGCACATCTCAGGCAGCCAGGCCGATTTCCTTGAATATGTCAACACTACCTTCCGCCAAATCACAGACGGTTTCATCAAGGAGGATCTCGGAATGCTCCACAAGGCGGAGGACACGATGAGACGCAAGAGGGACGAGCTGAAGAACTGCCGCCGAAAGGAGATGATCGGCTTCCGCAGGATAGACCCGGAGGTGGCGATGGAGAAGAACACCTGGTTCCACCTCGGCAGAAACTCCTGCGAGGAGATGCTCTACTGCCTCAGGCGAATCGCAGACCCTTGCGAGGAGCACGTGGACAACAATTTCGTGCCGCTCGGCAAGGATCAGATCAAGGAGTTCATTCCGTTGAGAGACACGGTTCTGTTCCTTCTCAGAAGGACGGAGAAGATTCTCCAGACCGACTCCTACGACGAGGTCGAGGATGTGCGCCGTGAGGGCGAGGAACTCAAGGACTGCCTTGAGAAAGCCCGCGACGCCCAGATGAAGAGGATGCAATCCACCAAGGAGAACATCACCGTGGCCTACCTCTACCTGAATCTCCTCCAGGAGACCCGTGAGCTGACCAGTTCCCTCCGCCACCTCCTCCGCGCCTCCAAAGGCTTCCAGGAGTAGCGCCGCACCGTGCCGTGCGCCGTGGCACTTAACAGCCTCATTATCAACAACAACAGCATTGTCCTGGTCTGAATATTCAGACCAGGACAAAGATTATTATATTCATTATAAAGAAGTTAAGTGCCACAAGTTTTTTGTCTGATATGAAGGAACTTCATCGCGTGGCATTGCCTTACCCCGCAATGGCTGACCAGTTCATCAAGATATTCTGTCAAATCATTCAAAGGAAGACAGAGTACGTCTCCAATGCTTCTGAAACGGCCGTCTTTAGCCAGATAGTTCACCATTTTTCCGTAAGCCTGCCCGGAATGCGGGTCGAACGGCTCACTGATGTCATACTCACTTCCAGTGTTACTGGCGAAAGCCGTAAGCATCTCGTCAAGGCTTCCATAGTAGCCAATGGCATTCTCGAAATCCACGACAGAGTATTCATTGACAATCAAATCGACAAGCTGACGCTTCTCTAAAAGCGAAAGATTGTCAAAGAGGCCATCAAGCACCTCGTAGGTAAGTGGTTGCCCGGAAGATCGCAGGAACCTTACTTTCGAGACCGCCCTACGCATCCTTCTTGATGACGATGAAAGAACAATCTTTTCAGAAAAAGGATGAGAGGATTTTGAATATGCCAAAAAATTCCACCGCCATTCCTCAGCCCTATGGCAGATGTGATCCTCTACAGGATTGTTGTTGACATAAGCCAAAGCTGAGCGGATAGCTTTGTCCCCGTTCTTGAAAGAAACACCAAATTCATCGAAAACCGGCCCTTTCAACCCGTATCTACGATTGTATGACTTACTGAAATACGACATCAGCTCCCTCACAAACCGCCTTATAATCGGCAGGTCGCTCGTGTCCAGCAGGATGTGTACGTGATTGTGCATAAGGCAAAATCCGATAACCCTTACGTCACAACGTTTAGCTATCACATAAGACAAAGACAGAAAGAACAATGAGTCCTTCACATTGTAAAACACGACAAAGCCAGAAACGGCTCTTTGGAATATGTGTGCCACAGAGTTGCCCTGACGGCTCCTTCGCCTCGATCCTTCCATAGTCTAAATTGGTTTTCGGATAGCGTATCGGCTCATAAAAAGAGAACTCCCATCCCTTCGCAGCAAGCCTGACACGCACATCACGTTCTACTTTGTCCACAATATAGTAAATAGACATCAGATTTACAATAAGCCTGACAAAGGCGCAGGACAACGGCATTCGTAGCCGTGGCACTTAACAGCCTCATTATCAACAACAACAGCATTGTCCTGGTCTAAATATTCAGACCAGGACAAAGCTTATTATATTCATTATAAAGAAGTTAAGTGCCACGCCGTTTCTTGTCTGAATGTCCGTGACTGACAGGAAACGCAGATTAATCTCTGAGTAACGGATATGCTGGCGAGTCATCGACCCTCAAACCAATGCCAAGCAGCGAGAAATCTGACTGCCTGCACTCTATTTTAAAGAAAATTTCGTACTTTTACACGGTCTTACCGGCAGTATGGCCTGAGTAAGACGCACATACATAAAAGGCGTGCCTTTACGCTTTGTTTTGACTTTGTGTGAATCTCGCAAGTTCAAAGGATTGTCAAAAACAAAAGCAACGGGAATGCCCTTAGTCAGGTGTATTGTATAGCATTGTTGCCGACGGCCTCTCATAGGCTGTACGACAACAGTTGTTCACATACACTGCGTGGGGTTTTTCATCGTTGCTCGTTTCGACAATCCGGGCGATGCGAGAGCCCCACAAAGTGGAACGAGCAAGATGGCTGGCTCCACGCTTTTTTATGCACTGAAACAAGACCGCCAAATCAGGAGTCACTGGCAGGATACACAAACCAGGAAGGTGCGAGAGCCTTTCCACGGACACGTGGAAGGACATTCCACCGATAAAACTAACACTTAATGAACGAAGAATTTGAACGAATCCTCTCCCAGTTGTTGGAGCGGATTGAGAAGAACCCCGACAAAGACGTGGCTGAACTGGCCGCTGAAATGGGGCTGAAAGGAAGCAACGCGCGGATGCTCAAAGAGACATTTGATGCGATTGACAAAGTCGATGACAATCTGAAGTCTTTGGCACAAGCCAAGGAAGACGGCGGAAGTCGCCAGAGTTGGATGATGACACGGATAACAGACGGAATGAAGGATTGGTCGAACGAAGAGAAGTCCACGGCTATCGAAGCTATCAACGAACAGATCGACGGAATTGTCGATGAGAAAATGACCAAGGAGGATAGGTAATGAATGAGAGATTTGACATCACTGACGCATTCGAAAAGAATGCGATGGGTAAGAAAATCTGCGACTCTGTGTTAATGGTTTCCGGCATTGACAATCTGCGGTTAGGCAATGAACAATCTTTGACAGACACAGTTGAGAGGACAGCGTCACCTCTCATACAGAGAATGATGGAGTCAGAGCTGGGTGATGAGAGTGAGACGAAAGTAAAGAAAGTTCTTGCTGCCGCGGCCGTATTGTGCAAGCAGAACGGCATCATCCCGTCGGCATTAAAGAACGCTTCTCCGGAGGAGATCGCAAGCCTGACGGACAAATCTGTGATTGTCGCAAAGACAGCCTATATGGTCGGATCAGGAAAGATGATGTCTGACGATGCGCTGGAAGCGATCATTGATCATTCCTCAGCGATGCTGATCACCACAATAGATAAAGCCATTGACACAGTGACCGAGTATGCCGTCAAAAACGCTGACACCATCGTGGACAGAGGACTTGAATTCGCGGCAAGATATGCCGAGGCAGCGGCGGCAGCCTTCCCGCTAACTCGTCCGGTAGCTCATTTCATACGGCCAATAACGGAAAGGCTCAAACCAATAGTCAAGCCTTATGTCAAAAAAGGTATAATTACGCTTGCGCAAGCAGTGAAGCCCATCGTTAGCCGCGGCATTCAAACTGTAAGCGACGCCATTAAAAACACCGGCAGAAAAATCGCCACATCCTTGATATAGAAATGAAACTGTCATCAGAACCCAAGCCAGTAAAGGTTCGTATCACCTCAGGGGGAATAGAACACTCCACACTTGCCAGTTTGCTCAAATGCTTCAAATGGGAAGATCTAGAAAAGAACGAAGAACAAGTACGAAGGTGGCTGCGAAGACAAGGGAAGGATGGAATAAACATCGCCAGTCAGTGGAAGGATGGCCAAAAGGCAAACAATGCCGCCGGATTGTTTGAGATTTACAAAATATTCTTCGATTTAAGAAAAAAAGGTGTTTACTCCATAGATGTTTTGTTTGACCGTTGGTCAAAGGATCAAGACGGCAAAACAGATAATTTCAAATTCCTTCTGCAAAGCCTATTGTCTCTGGGCTACAAAAAAGCCAAAGAGTACGACCAAAAGAATTCCGGCAATACTCTCAATCCAATTGAGATGACCAAGAACAATACCTTAGCGCAAACTAAGGCCAACATAGAGAATACTAAGAGGAGAGACTCTAATCCCTTGGGCAAAACACCTTCCTCTAAGCCCACTTTGGCCATAAGGCAGACACCGGGCAATTTTGAGCAGTGGATAACTGGAAATGATCAGGTTGGCTCTAAGCCCACTTTGGACATAAGGCAGGTGCCGGGCAGCAAAACGGACAATTCGGACAGGGATTTACTCGAAGTACGCAAGATAGCCGAAAGTTATATTCAGCGTCCATTTACGTGTGGAATTGTCGGAGAGGCAAAGAGAGAGTTTGGGTTAAAGGATTTGGCGTGTCTCACAACACGAAAGGACAAGACAGCCGCTTTCTTTATAGCTTTGCTTCAACGATACGCAACATCCTATTCCAACGGGATAGGATGTTGCGTGACATACAACTATATGGCGAAACTGTTAGCAAGATGGGACGTATATAGAAAATTTAAGAGCGACCCAAAAAAGTATATGACAAAGACTTTGTCACTTTTTAAACTTCCTCAATTCCCTCAAAAGGTAAACGAGATCTTTATGTCCAAGCCTGAGATAATAAATTGGTATGCTGAAATGGATTCATATCATTTAGAGATGTTGTGGAAATTCTTCTGCGAGAACATTAATATTTTGGAGATTAAGTGATGAGCAAGATGGTAAGTGAATTGCAGAAGCTGATAGAGATAAACATTCCTATCATCTGCATAGAGGACTTCGATTATGTCCGCATAGATGAGATAATCTCGAAAGCCGTGGCTGACACACCCATTATGGAATGGAATCCATCCACAGGTGAGACAGACTTCAAGACTCGCCTTAGCAAAGGTGTCGGCGAGAAGAGAACCTTAGCTGATTTTCTTCGAATTGTTTACACCGCTGACGAACTACCTCCCAGCATAGTGGTTCTGAAAGACATCCAAGATCTGATAGACCAGGCAGAGATAAAAAGTCTGCTTGGTCTGATAGCTCAGCGCGAACTCTATGACAAAGACTTCGATGTGAACATTATCTTGGAAGCTCACAGCATCAGGATTCCACAAGAACTAAACAGCTACGTTTCATTCTTAGAGACAGAGTTGCCCACCAGAGAGGATATTGAAAAAATCATTGACCAGCACGTGGAGGTAAATCATGCGACCATAGACCAGACATCAAAGGAAGACTTGCTGTTCTCGCTCAAGGGAATGACAAGATTCGAGATAGACCGCACCCTCGATATGGCCCTCAGCAAGAATGGCACATTGGGTAAGGATGATATGGATATGATTCTGAGCCAGAAGAAGCAGATGGTAAAGAAATCCGGCCTATTGGAACTCGTGGAAGTGAAGGGGCTAACCAAAAACAGCGTCGGTGGTATGGATTACCTTAAGGACTATCTTGAAAGGAAAAAGACGGTGATCAAGAATGCTTCCAAAGCCGAAAAATATGGCGTGTCCATACCCAAAGGCATATTCCTCGTCGGAATGCCGGGTTGTGGTAAGTCACTGTCCGCCAAGGTCGCCGCTTTGGAGTTTGAGATGCCTCTCCTGAAAATGGATATGGGTAGTCTGATGGACAAATATGTCGGCGAAAGTGAAAAGAAACTACGCCGCGCCATCTCGATCGCTGAAGCCGCCGCGCCTTGCATACTCTGGATCGACGAGATAGAGAAAGGATTCTCCGGTATATGTGGCGGAAATGGCGGGGACAGTGTGATGACACGTATGTTTGGCTACTTCCTTACGTGGCTGCAGGACAAGACGAGTTCTGTTTATGTCATCGCGACGGCGAACAATGCTGACAACCTGCCTCCGGAGCTTAAGCGCAAGGGACGTTTTGACGAGGTTTTCTGTGTCAATCTTCCCAACAAAAACGAAAGGGCCTCAATATTCAATGTGCACCTGGACAAAAAAGGGCAAACCCTTTCGAATTATGACATAGACAGACTTGCCGGACAGACCGAAGGGTTTAACGGAGCCGACATTGAATCGGTGGTCAACGAGGCATTGGAAGAGCAATTCATCCGGTCAATCGATAAAGGAAACGATTCTGATCAAATCAAACTTTCAGCGGAAGCCCTGACAGAGATCATTAAAAAGACAGCAAGCATCTCCAAGACGTGCGGCAAGCAGATAGATGCGATGAGAAAAGTCTTTGAAAGCAGCTGTTTCAAGGATGCGACCACTGGAAAATTGACCAACAAACAATGATCACGCAAAACGAGCGGTAATACAACTTGACACGAGATCCGCAGTCGCACATCACGTTATTCCTTGCCCACAATAATAGACATCAGATCTACAAGAAGCCTGACAAAGGCGCAGGGCAAACGGCATTCGTAGCCGTGGCACTTAACAGCCTCATTATCAACAACAACAGCTTTGTCCTGGTCTGAATATTCAGACCAGGACAAAGCTTATTATATTCATTATAAAGAAGTTAAGTGCCACGACCCCAACAGTGCGGGAATTAGGCGGCCAGTGCCTTGGGCAGGGTGAAGATGAATTCGAGGCCGCCGGCCATTCCTTTGCGGACGGAAATCGACCCGCGGTGAAGGAGAACGGAGTTCTTGACGATGGCCAGACCGAGGCCGGTGCCGCCCATCTTGCGGGAGCGGCCTTTGTCAACGCGGTAGAACCTCTCGAAAAGATGAGGAATATGCTCGGATGCGACACCCGGGCCGTTGTCCGAGAAACTGAAGGTGTAGAAACCATCGTCCTCAGAAATGACTTGAACAGTGATTGTCACCCCGTCCCCGCCGTAGGCGATGGAATTGTCGGTCAAGTTCCTGAAGATTGAATACAACAGCGAAGGATTCCCGTCAACCACAACGCCAGGCTCGACCAAAGCCCTGAACGTCACGTGATTCGCCTCCATCTGCATCGACGTGTCGCGGCGTACAGACTGAAGCAGTTCCGGGATGTCCACCCTCTCGAACTCGTAGCACTGAGGAGCGTCATCCAGCCTGTTCAAGGTCGAGATGTCAGCCAGAAGGCTTGACAGACGCTTGCTCTGGGCGTAGCAACGCTGGATAAACTGACTCTTGGTCTCCTCATCAATGTCAGGATTCGAGACAATCGTCTCAAGATAGCCCTGGATGCTGCTTACAGGGGTTTTCAACTCGTGGGCCACATTCTGGGTAAGCTGCCTCTTGAGGCGGGCCTTGTCCTCCTCGCTGTCCCTGAGTTTGTCGTACATACTCAGCTTACCTTTCTCAAGCGAGTCTTTCAGATGCACATAACGTCCCCTCAGCGTGACAAGAGCCAAGGCCAGCACAATGATGACTATGCAGAGAACCAGTGTCATTTTTCCTCGTAAAGATAACCGAAACCGTGACGCGAGACTATTCTGTCGCCATATTCACCGATTTTTTTCCGCAGCCTGGTGATGTTGACATCCACCGTCCTGTCCGTGACAACCACATCATCGGGCCAGACGCGCGAGAGAATGTCCTCCCTTGAAAAGACCTTTCCCCTATTGGTGAACAGGAGTCTGAATATCTCATATTCAATCTTAGTCAGCGAGACGGCGGCTCCATCCACCGTCACAACCTTCTTCTCGTCGTCAATGAATATTCCCGAGCCGCCTTTCACCGCCGTCCGTCGCAGCACCGCCTTGACCCTTGAGACCACCTCCCTGATCGAGAAGGGCTTTGAGATGTAGTCGTCCGCCCCGAGATCAAGCCCCTCGACAGCGTCATCCTCCGAGTCCCTCGCGGTTATGAATATCACGGGAACAGCCTCTGTGGATGGATCGGCCTTCAACTTGCGGGCTAAATCAAAACCGGACATACCACCCATCATCACATCAAGAAGAATCAGATCGAACGAGGCCACGCCAAGAGCCAAAGCCTCCTCGGCCGAGTTGACGGTCACGGTGTCATAACCTTCCTTGCAGAGGTTGAATTTCAGGATAGCGCAGATGTCTTCCTCGTCATCGACAACAAGAATTCGGGCATTCATTGCAATAAAGTTTGGAATATTCCGCTAAGATAACGACATTTTTCTTAAATTTGGGCAAACACGAAACTAATATGCCGAAGATTTCCAAGCGCGGAGAGACAATCCCCGCATCACCGATCAGGAAACTGACCCCGTTTTCTGACGCAGCCAAGGCCAAAGGGGTCAAAGTCTATCATCTCAACATTGGGCAACCGGATCTTCCAACACCCCAGAAGGCGCTGGATTCCTTGAAGACGATAACAAGAAAGACTCTGGAATACAGTCCGAGCCAAGGGCTGAAATCCCTCAGGGACAAGTTGTCAGGCTACTACTCGAGATTCGGAATCAATGTCACCGACAACGAGATCATCGTGACCACAGGCGGTTCAGAGGCGCTCCTGCTCACGTTTATGGCCTGTCTTAACCCAGGTGACGAGATCATTATGACAGAGCCGGGGTACGCCAACTACATCTCATTCGCCGTCACCGCGGGTGTGACCGTAAAGACAGTGACATCAAGAATCGAGAACGGCTTCGCCCTTCCGTCCGTCGAGGACTTCGAGAAAGCCATAACCGAGAGGACAAAGGCTATCCTTATCTGCAACCCGAACAACCCTACCGGCTATCTCTACTCCGAGGAGGAACTCCACAGACTCCGCGACATCGTGAGGAGCCACGACCTCTATCTGTTCGCCGATGAGGTCTATCGCGAGTTCCGCTACACGGACGCTCCGTACCTTTCAGCGCTGAATCTGGACGGAATCGAGGAGAATGTCGTGGTCATCGACTCGGTCTCCAAACGCTACTCCGAGTGCGGCACGAGAATCGGAATGATTGTCAGTCACAACAAAGAGGTGATGAGCGCGATACTGAAATTCTGCCAGGCAAGGCTCAGCCCGCCGCTTCTCGGACAAATAGTAGCCGAAGCGTCAATCGAAGGCACGGAGGAATACTCCAAGGCCTGCTATGATGAATATCTCGCCCGGCGCGACTTCTTCATCGACGGTCTGAACAGGATTCCGGGCGTATATTCTCCGATGCCGAAGGGAGCGTTCTACACGGTCGCCTCACTTCCTGTGGAAAACGCAGAGGATTTCTGCGGATGGTGCCTGACAGATTTCATCTACAAAGACGAGGGTACACCCGAAGGCTACACCGGTGAGACAATAATGATGGCTCCGGCCGCCGGATTCTACATCACACCGGGACTTGGCGGAAACCAGGTGCGAATGGCTTATGTCCTCAAGAAAGAAGATCTGGCGAGATCCCTGCTTGTACTTGAGAAAGCGCTTGAGACCTACAAGAAGGTAAAAAGATAAGAGAATTCAGAAAAGTTACCAGTCGCTGATAAATCTCAGCGGCAGCAGGGGCATCAGCAATAGGGAACCGACCGAGAGGGCGCTTCGGCGAGCTCAGCGACCATCCTTAACCGGTCGCTGAGCCTGCCGAAGCGCCGCCAGCGGGCGAAAAAAAAGGAGTCCCGATGTCTGCTCGACATCAGGACTCCCCGAAGTACGGCGG
>CAYZKZ010000059.1:0-18812 GCA_964479325.1 uncultured Muribaculaceae bacterium | reverse complement strand
CTCGATATAAACTACTGGCCGCTTAAAAAGGCAGTTCTTAAGGAGCGACTACTTACTTTCATTATTGGCGAAAATTCTCCGTAACGTTGGGTTACAAACCGGCCAGGATTTCATAAGGGGGTAAAGTAAACAATTTACTCTTATGAAACTGTCAGATTTTTACGATGGGGAAATCCTCGTCGGGTTCTTCTATGGGGAACTTAGAGGGGTGCTGGAGATGATCCGGCGCCGGGTCTTTAGCGGGAATGTTGAATTGGATGAGATGGTCGGCGAACTGTACATCTACTTGGCCGAGGACGGATGGAGGCGGCTTCGGACATTCGACGCAAGGAACGGATCTTCTCTGAAGACCTGGATGTCAAGGGTGGCCTGGCGATTCTTTATCGGGAAAAGAACTAAGTTCTCGGCGTGTTCCGATGAGTTTCCGGATGACAATGCCGGCTGCATCGGGCCGTTTAGTGTCGCCGACAGGATAGATGTCAGGCTCGCACTTGAGGCAATGCCCAACAGACGCTATGCCGAGGCGGTTGTTCTTCTGGTTCTGGTCGGCTGCGAAGCCGATGAGGTGGCGAAACTTTGGCATACGAAAGTCTCGAACGTCTATAACATCAGGCACAGGGCGGTCCGGCAGTTCCGTCAATGCTACATCTATTCTGCCAAAAGGGTCGGATGACAATGGAAATCGGATAAAAAAGACTATCTTTGTAAGGTTTTAACCTTTGTGCAGACCTACGCCGATGAATCACATTCGAGTCAGCTTAATCATTTCACTCTTAACGTGCTGCTTCCTTGCCTCAGCAGGGGAGAGACGTGCCTTGGTGATCGGAATCGGGACTTACGAGGATCCTGCGTGGGACAGGATCAACGGGGAGAAGGATGTCGCTCTGATCTTGGATGTGCTCAGGCGGAACGGCTACACCTCGATCACCACCCTTGTTGGAACCCAAGCCACCAAGCGGGCCATCGTCGGCCGGTTTGTGCGGTTGGCGAAAGACTGCGAGACCGGAGACACTGTTTACATCCATTTCTCAGGCCACGGACAGAGAATGACCGACATCGACGGGGACGAGGAGGATGGCTGGGATGAGGCTTGGATTCCCTACGACGCCTGCCGCCGCTACTGCGAGCGGGACAGGGGAGAGAGGCATCTTTGCGATGACGAGATCGGAGAGTTGCTCTCGCATATTCGTAAAAGAATAGGGAAGTCGGGATTTCTTGCCGTCGTTGTCGATGCGTGCCATTCGGGGGATTCGACGAGAAAGCCGGGAAAAGACTCCGCCACGGTGCGGGGTGTCTATGACAACTTCATAATTCCGGGAAACCACCGAAAGAGGCATCTGAAGAAGATGCCTGAGGACTGGCTGACACTTAGTTCCTGTCTTGACTATCAGCTGAATCAGGAGCATCCCGGCGGCTACGGCAAACTGACGATGGCGCTTTGCTCGCAGTGGACCCGCTTGAGGGGAACGGACAACGAAACCTTCCTCCGCATCCTCGAATCCTACTACCAACGAAGCGATGTCAAAGGAAAATACCCTCAGTCGCCAGCTCTGACGGGAAGGACCGGGAAGGATCGCGTCTCATTAATATTCAGGTAGAGGCTATGGGGTGGCTCTGGAAGGAATATTCTGATTTCAAGTTCGTTGAAGGTGTCCGTTCGGGAAGGGAGGATGTCCAAAGACGCTTTTACTTCCGTTGCCAGGAGTGCTTCCGGAAGAATTCCGCGCGTTATGATGTTTCTGAGAGTGAGAAGGAAGACCTCTTTCAAGACTCGTTCGTCATCCTTTGGGACAAGATCATCGAAGGGCAGATCTACACGGAAGGGAAGAAGGTCTATGCCGTCAAAAGAGGCGGGCCGGCTGAAGTTCAGGATCTTACGGGCTATTTTATGCGCATAGTCAAGAATCTGTACCTTGAGACTCTGAGGGCAAGAGGGCGGATTTTAGAGATCACAGACGAGGCGGGCGATGGCGGAGAGCTTTGGTGGTCGGATGACGACGAAGTGATGAGAAATATGATAACGAGGCAGTCGGTGATCCTGCTTCCCCGCCGTTGCCGTGAGATCCTGACGATGTTCTACTACCAAGGAATGACTCTGGACGAGATAATGGAGGAGCGCGCGGCCCATCAGTCCTACAACGGGGTCAAAACGGCGAAATCCAAATGTCTTGACATTCTGAAGGCGCGGCTTAGGGACAAGTTCGCCGAGGCCGGACTCGCCGCCTTTAAATAATTATGAATATGATGGATAACGAAGATAAATTGACGGAGGGTATAGCGGACGCCGTGAGGGATATCGCGGCCAAGCGGGAGACTATGTCCCGATGGGAGACGGAATATTCAAAAAAGAGAAGAAGTACCCGGATTCTGCTGACTGTCGCCGCTTCCGCCGCCTGCCTTGCGCTTGTGGTCGCTGTCCGCCTGATTACAGGCGGTGGCGGGCTTCCTGAGCAGCCGGTCTTTCGTGGAGGTTTGTCTTATGACGCTGTCCTTGAGAGGATTGACTCATTGATTTCTGTCGGAGAGACAAGGCAGGCGGCTGACAGCATCGACGCTGTCAGGCGAGAGATCACCGGGGACACCCTGAGGCGCTTTTCGGGCGAACACAGCAAGAAGGAGAAGGACGCCATAGACTATGAGAGGCTGCTTGTGAACGATGTCCTTACAAGACTCGATGAGTTGGAAAATAAATTGAAAGACAATGAATAAGAGATTGATGTCGCTTGCTGCCGCCATTCTGTCGGCCACCGTCACCGTCTCGGCGCAGGATTCCCTCTCTGTAGCCAAGGCGCAAGGACTAAAATGGTACAAACAAGCAGTGGATGAGATGGAGGTCAGCGATTTTTCCGAAGCGGAGAAATCTGTGGATAAGGCCTTGGATTGTTACGGGAAGGCCGGTGAAAGAAGATACGCTGTTCCGGCGTTGACCTTGAAGTCCTCTTTGTTAGAGCGTCGCTGGGATCTGGACGGAGCGTTGTCCTGCCTTGATTCGGCCTACGGCAAGCTTGAATCCGGAATGGACTCCGAGACCCTTGACATCATCAAGGAGCAGTACCGCATCTACGACAAGTACGGTATGGTGGATAAGGTGGCTCCGCTGTTCCTGAAGGTGGATTCTCTGATGCGGGTGTCATCCGATTTGATGGTGCGTGTCGAGTGCGGTGTCATTCT
This sequence comes from uncultured Muribaculaceae bacterium, assembly GCA_964479325.1. GTDB lineage: Bacteria > Bacteroidota > Bacteroidia > Bacteroidales > UBA932 > Cryptobacteroides. The sequence goes on along the minus strand of CAYZKZ010000059.1, from coordinate 15,641 downwards.
TGGGGACAACGCCGCCAACGCCGGACGTGTCGCTCAGGCCGAGACTCTGTACAAGGAATCCCTTCGGATGGTCGAGGAATCGGGCGGCGGCGATGAATATGTGAACGTCATCTATCTCCTTCTCGAACGGATCCGGTCTCAGGCGATGGCCCGTCAGGAGTACGGGCAGGCGCTCCGGATTAGCCGACGTATGCTGGATATGCTGAAAGACGACGGCGCTCAGGACTTGGGACTTGCCTGTTTCAACATCGCCGAGGTCTATCAGAAGAGCGGTGACACCACCCGCTGCCTGGATTATGCGGACACGATTATGGCCAATGGCGGAGTGCCGATGACGGACCCGCTTCTTGAGGCCCGGCATCTTCAGCTCAAGGGAATGCTTAACGGTCGCCTCGGACGTTGGAACACTGCGGCTGACATCTATGCGTCGGAGGATTCGATATTGGAGACATCAGGCCGGAACGCTCTGCGAGAGCGGATGTACCTTATGCCTCTGCGGGCGGCGGCGCTCTACCAGGCGGGGAGGTTGCAGGAAAGCGAGCGATTATATTCGGAGTACTATGAATATGCCCGCAAGGTCTATAGCGAAGAGTCGGATGCGGTCACCACGGCGCTCCTGAACCTCGCCAACATCCGGGCATACTGTGGTAATATTCAGGAAGGCAGCGAGCTCTACATCGAGGTGGAGAGGTGCTTGGCTGAAAAGATCGGATGGCGGCTGCGCTTCCTCTCCTCCGAAAGCAGGGGACACTATCTTGACAATATGCTGGATGTGGCTTTCGCTATGACGGCGTTCGGTCTGAAGGCGGGGCATACGGGAGACAGGTTCACCGGGTCTTCCTATGACGCTTTGCTGATGGCCAAAGGACTGCTCCTTGCCTCCGACAAGGATGCGGCCTCGGTTGTTCTTCGGAACGGGAAAAAGGCCGACCGTGAGCTTTTCTACAAGCTGACAAGTCTTCAGCGTACTCTTTCATCGATGGAAGGCAGGCCTGGGAGCGATCCTGCGGCGAGCGCTGACCTCTGCCGTGAACTAATGGCGGCGGATTCGAGGCTCGCCGCACAGTGCGCTGCCTACGGCGGCATAGGAAGTTTCCTTAGTAAAGACGCCAATGCGGTCAAAGCGGCTCTTGCTGACAATGATGTCATCGTGGATATGTTTGATTTCAAGTCAGACGACGGTACGCATCCATACATCGCCTACATTGTCAGGAAAGAATATTCCTATCCTGAGCTTGTGCGTCTTTGCGAGAACGTCCGTCCGGAGTCGGCCACAGTTCCGATCGGTTTCCGGGACGCTCTCGAATCATCCGAGGTCAGGGCCTTTGTCGAAAAACTGTCCTCTACCCTCCGTCCGGGCGAGAATGTTTACCTCGTCCCTTCCGGCGATTTCCACCTGATTCCTGTCGAGTCGGTCCTGATGTCCGACGGAAGACGCTTCGGCGAGGCCTACAACATTGTGCGCCTGTCGTCCGCAAGGGATGTCACGGCATCAGGCCGGGAACTGCCACAGAAGCGTCTGAGCGTCAGCCTCTTCGGCGGCCTTGACTATGGCTCTTCTGATGAATATCCATCCTTGGCCGCCGCTGCCGAGGAAGTAGCCTCAATCCGGAAGGCACTTGGAAGGTCTGCGGATGTTCAGGAATATTCCGGAGCGTCAGGCACTTCCGAAGCTCTGCTCGCCCTTGACGGGCATTCGCCTGACATCCTGCACTTCGCCACGCACGGTTTCTGGTACGCCTCCGAAGGACCGGCGTTCAACAAGGCGGAGTCTTACCGAAGGGCGATGAATATGTCGGGACTGGTTCTGTCCGGTGGCCAGAGGCTTTCCGCCGCCGACATCTCCACCCTTGATCTTTCGGGAACGACGCTTGCGGTTCTCTCCGCCTGCGAGACCGGTCAGGGACACGTCACGCCTGAAGGTGTCTTCGGACTTCAGAGGGCGTTCAAGAAGGCCGGAGTCCGCTACCTTCTTGTCAACATCGGCGAGGCCAGCGATGTGGCTTCATCCCTGTTTATGACGCAGTTCTACACCTCTCTCAGACGTTCCGGAAAAGATGTCCGGAAGGCATTTGAAGATGCGAGGCGAGCTGTTCGGAAGCGCTATCCTGATCCATACTACTGGGCCGGATTCCTGCTCCTTGACTGATGTGTTGACTTAACTGCGCTATCACTGTCACTTCGACAGGCTCAGTGACCGATCGGTGTGGCATATCCTGCGGTCACCGAGCTTGCGGTCGCCGAGCTTGCGGTCGCCGAGCTTGCGGTCACTAAGCCTGGTGTCGCCGAATCTGCGGTCGCTGAGCTTGCGGTCGCTGAGCTTGTCGAAGCGTCGAAGCGCCGAAGCGATTCCCCGGTTTCGGAAATACCCCATAAAATTGTATATTTGCCACCTGAAACCGATCCTGATTCCCGTGCGTTGGAATTTGGGTCGGGGTAAGGTTGAATATTCATTAATTATAGCACTATGTTTTCGTTTCTGATAAGTCTCGTGGCTCTGGTTTTGGGCTATTTCATCTACGGAAGATTCGTCGAGAGAGTGTTCGGCTCGGATTCAAGTCGCAAGACTCCGGCGATCACAAAGGCGGACGGGGTCGATTTCATCCCGATGCCGGCGTGGAAGGTCTATATGATCCAGTTTCTTAACATAGCCGGGACGGGACCGATCTTCGGAGCGATTATGGGTGCCAAGTTCGGACCGTCGGCCTATCTTTGGATAGTCTTCGGCTGCATTTTCGCCGGAGCGGTCCACGACTTTATGACCGGAATGCTTTCGATAAGGAACGATGGTGCCGGACTTCCCGACCTTGCCGGACGTTATCTTGGAAAAGGGGCGAAGACTTTTATCCTGGCGTTCTCGATAGTGGTTCTGATGCTCGTCGGGACGGTGTTTGTCTTCAGCCCGGCATTGATCTTAGGAGACATCGCCGGTGACGGAGGGCGCGGCTCCATTATGATCTGGGTCGGCGTTATATTCCTTTACTATCTTTTCGCCACCCTGCTTCCTATTGACAAGGTCATCGGGCGCATCTATCCGTTGTTTGCGTTCGCCTTGATTTTTATGGCTTTGGCCTTGATGGTCTGCCTGTTCTTGAAGTGGCCGTCACTTCCTGAGTTTTGGAGCGGTCTGGGCAATTTGGGTGAGTCTAAGGGACTTATCAGCGGGCAGCCTATCTTCCCTTGCCTGTTCATTACCATCGCCTGCGGGGCGGTCAGTGGCTTCCACGCCACTCAAAGTCCGCTGATGGCCCGTTGTGTTTCAGACGAGAGGCTTGGTCGGCCGGTGTTCTACGGCGCGATGATCACCGAGGGAATCGTGGCGCTGATCTGGGCTACAGTCTCATCGTGGTTCTTCTTTGACGGGGGTGCGGCGGAGGTCGGTGCGACTGTCTCGGCGGCCGCTCCGGATGTAGTGGTTAAAGTCTCCCGCGGCTGGCTCGGCATCGTCGGCGGAATCCTCGCCATTCTCGGAGTGGTGGCCGCTCCTATCACAAGCGGTGACACCGCGTTCAGAAGCGCGAGGCTCATCGTGGCGGATTTCCTTCATCTGAATCAGAGGCCGATTGCCAACAGATTGGTCATAAGCATTCCTCTTTTCCTTCTTGCAGGATTGCTTCTTTGGTACAACATAGCCGATGAGGACGGATTCAATGTTATCTGGAGGTACTTCGGGTGGGCCAACCAGACTTTGGCTGTGTTTATGCTCTGGACGGCCACGGCCTATTTCGTGAAATTCAAGAAGGGCTTGGCATTTTTGATCACATTGGTTCCCGCCGCGTTTATGACGGCCGTCTGCACAACCTACATCTGTGTCGCCAAGATCGGACTGGGGCTGCCTACATCCTGGAACTGTGTCATCGGACTTTCCACCTTCATTGTCTCGCTGGCAGTTTTCTTCGTCTGGTACTTCCGCCGCAGCCGGTCGCTGAGCCTGTCGAAGTGACAGAAAGTGCCGGTCACTGATCTTGTGGTCACTGAACTTGTGGTCACTGAACTTGTGGTCACTGAGCTTGTCGAAGTGTCGAAGTGTCCAGATGCAGATGTCCACAGTGCGACAATCTAATTATTTGATATTCAGTGGAGGAATCTCCTGCCATTGTCCGCGTTTTCATATTCATAAATTGACTTTCCCTTCGTACCTTTGCACCTCGGAAATCAATTTTTTGCGATGAATATGAAAAAATCGATCATTTTGCTTTGTGCCGGGCTGTCGCTTCTGTCGGCCTGCCGCAACCAACCGGTGAAAACCGCCGGAATCAACTATGCCTATATGGACACCACCGCCCGTCCGGGCGATGACTTCGCTAAGTACGCCACCGGACACTGGGCTGAGCTCAACCCTCAGCCGATGGAGTATCCGATGTGGGGGACTGTGGCAAAGGTCAGCGATGACAACGTCAAGGCTCTCGCTGAGCTGATCAAGGACCTCGCCGCCCGACAGAACGAGAAGGGAAGTGTCGCTCAGAAGATAGGAGACATCTATAATATGATGATGGACTCCACGAGGCTCAATGCCGAGGGAGCGGCTCCGATCAGGGCTCACCTTGCGGAGTTGGACGCGATCGGGACCCGTGAGGAACTTCTTGCCCGTTGCGCCAGGGAACACGACAATCTCCTGTTCTCGATGTACATCTCGGCCGACGAGAAAGACGCCGACAACAACATCGTCTGCGTCAGCCAGAGCGGCCTTTCACTCGGAAACCGTGACTACTACCTGTCCGATGACCCGCAGAACGCCGCGGTCCGCGAGGCTATGAAGGAACACATAAAGAATCTCTTTGTCCTTACCGGCTATCCGGAGGACGTGGCATTGGAAAAGGTGCGCCGTATCTGGGCGATTGAGACCGAACTTGCCACTCCGTACTATTCAAAGGAGAAACTGCGTGATTCTGAGGCTAACTACCACAAGGTCAGCGTTGACTCGCTGGTTTCGATCTGTGGTGGCTTTGACTGGAAGAAGTATCTCTCCGACTACCGTTTCGACAAGACCACCGAGGTTGACCTCGGTCAGCCAGAACCGGTGGCCGCCGCCTGCAACATTCTTATGACTGCGTCGCTGGATGACCTTAAGTCATTGTACGAGTGGAGAATCATCTCCGGAGGATCGTCGATTGTCTCGGATGATTTCAGCGATGAGAACTTCGAGTTCTCCAAAAAGATCTTCGGTGTCAAGCAGAAAACTCCGAGGTGGAAGAACGCTGTCAGTCTTGTGGATGGTCTGATGTCTGACGCTGTTGGCCAGATGTATGTCGAGAAGTACTTCCCGGAGGCCGCCAAGGATGAGATGTTGGAGATGATAGGCAACCTTCAGAAGTCCCTCTCCAAGAGGATTGACCGGCAGGAATGGATGAGCGACGAGACAAAGAAAGTCGCTCAGGAAAAGCTCGCCGCCTACAAGGTGAAGGTCGGCTACCCGGACAAGTGGGATGACCTCAGCGGGCTGGTGATCAATCCTGAGCTCTCTCTCTACGACAACCTCAGGGCCGCCTCCGACTTCTATTGGGAGCTTAACTACAAGAAAAAGTACAACAAGCCGGTTGACAAGGAGGAGTGGGAGATGTCTCCTCAGACCGTGAACGCCTACTACAATCCTACGACCAACGAGATCTGCTTCCCGGCGGGCTTCCTTCAGCCGCCTCTTTTCAATCTTGAGGCAGACGCGGCCGCCAACTATGGCGCGATCGGCGTGGTGATAGGACACGAGATGACGCACGGCTTCGACGATCAGGGAAGGATGTACAACAAGGACGGCAACCTTACCGACTGGTGGACGGCGGCCGATGCGGAGGCGTTCAACGCGACCTGCGCGAGGATGTCTGAATATTTTGACTCGCTTTGGGTGATTCCAGGCCAGCTCCACGCCAACGGAAAACTCTGCCTCGGAGAGAACATAGCCGACCACGGTGGACTCAACATCGCCTACGACGCTTTCCAGATGTGGCAGAAGGAACACGGCTCGCTTCCGTCTGACAATGGATTCACTCCTGAGCAACGTTTCTTCATCTCCTACGCCAATGTCTGGGCAGGCACAGCCTCGGAGGAGATTCTCCGTTACCTGACGATGATGGATGTCCACTCGATAGACCGCCTGAGGATCAACGGAGCTCTCGCCCAGTGTGACTACTGGTACGAAGCCTTCGGCATCCAGCCGACCGATTCCCTCTACGTCAAGCCTGAGGAAAGGGTAAGAATCTGGTAATTCGCCTTCCTCAATCAAGAAAAGATCACGGCAGGATGATTCCGCGAATCAGGGAATCATCCTGCCGTTGTCTTATCCAGATAATCTCCTAAAGGCTATTGCCGCCACTTTTACCTGTCCGACACCTTTCCGTCGATGTAGTCGATGTAGAGAACACCGTCCAGATGGTCGCATTCGTGCTGGAAGATCACGGCGGTAAAGCCTTTGATTGTCTCGGTTGTGTCCTTCAGGGTCTTGATTGAAGTGTAGCTGATGTCGATGTCCTGGTAGCGGGCGACATCCCCGCGCCTTCCAGGAATGCTGAGGCATCCCTCCGGACCGGTCTGCTTTTCTCCCCGTCGTTCGGTTATCCTGATGTTAGGATAAACCTCGAACGGCTCGTCTTCCTTGTCGAATCTCTGCACGGCGACGACTCTGCGAAGTATTCCTACCTGAGGGCCGGCTATGCCGACCCCGTCCTGTTCCGGCGATGTCACGGTCGCGACCATCTTTCTCGCAAGGTCGCTGAACTCTTCGCTCCTCAGATCCCTGACATCAATCTCCGAGCAAGTTTCCCTCAGTGTAAGTGAGTCCTTCAAATCATTGATCGTCAGGACTCTCATCACCTCATCCTGTCCGTCTATCAGCCGCTTTTCCTCCACGGTCCATCCGCTCCGCCCGCAGGCTGCCGCCACGATGACCGAGCCGATAACGCAAATTCGCTTTCCTACTTTCATAATATTCATTTAGTCTGGTAAAATTAAGTAATTTTTCCAAATTATCCGTCCTTTGCAAATGTCACTCGATTTGCCTGATAATCCAGCCCGCTTGTGCGCAAGCGGATTAAAGTCGTTATATTTGCATTATCCTATCGCAGGACGTTCTCTCGTATATTCATTTGACAAGAATGTGACTTGCGATGGCATTTGATTGATATTGTTGATTTTATGAAAACGGTGAATGTAGTTGCCGCGGTGATGGTCAAAGACGGGAAGGTCTTTGCCACGCAGAGAGGGTACGGTGATTTCAAGGACGGCTGGGAATTTCCAGGTGGAAAGGTCGAGGCGGGGGAGAGTCCCGAAACGGCGCTGCGCAGGGAGATACTCGAAGAACTGGAGACGACGGTAGAAGTCGGAGGGCTGATTGATGTCATTGAATATGACTACCCAGGTTTCCACCTTTCTATGAGGTGCTATTCCTGCACAATTGTTTCCGGGAACCTGCATCTGCTTGAGCACGAGGCCGCGCGTTGGCTCTCCGCTGACCAATTGGATACCGTGTCCTGGCTTCCGGCTGACCAGTCTCTGATTCCGAAGATCGCGTCGCTCCTTGGCCGGTAAGCGTCAGGTTTACAGCACCATCACGAATGTCCCCGCAAGGAGGAGCAGCGAGCCGATCACCGTTTTCCAGGTAAGTGACTCTCCGAGAAAGATGGCCGCTAAGATGATCGTGAGGACGAGACTGCATTTGTCGATCGGCACGACCTTGGAGACCTCTCCCGTCTTGATCGCATAGAAGTAGCAGAGCCAGGACGCACCTGTGGCAAGTCCTGAAAGGATCAGGAAGAGCCAGCTTTTAGGAGGGATAGAGGTTATTCCTCCCGCGCTGTGGGTGATGAAGACCATCCCCCAGGCCATAAGCAGGACAACGATGGTGCGGATGGCCGTGGCAAGGTTAGAGTCGATGCCGTCAAGTCCGATTTTGGCCAGAATGGATGTCGCCGCGGCGAAAACCGCGGACAGGATAGCGAAAATCCACCACATATTCTTTGCGTTTGCAGTCATATTCATTAGTTGGAGCCGGAGTCGTCGTAAAAGAAGGGCGAGCGGTTCGACACCGCGAATTTACAATAATATTTCCGCCGCGCAAGGTGAATCCTTCGTTGTTTTTGTCAGTTCGCTCAAGTCAACGTAAGGTCTTGAACCACTTCCTCCGGTGAATCAGGTGAAAGAGTATCAGTATCAATACGATAAATCCGATTTTCCCGTGAATGCCTCCGAGCGGAGTGTGTCCGTGCGTGAAGTATGTCGCTATGGCGACGATCCCGGTGGCCAATGTGACGAGCGCCAGCGAAAGCAGCCAACGGTTCTGCCTCTTTGTCTTCTTGAGGCGCTCCGGCCATTTCCCGACCGGTCCGAAGTGAAGCCTGATGTGTTCGTAGGCCATACCGAACAGCGTGAGAGTCAATGTGATGTGCATAATCACAAGGATGCTGTTGATGACAGCGGAACTCTCCCTGCCTCCGAGGCTTTCCAGGATGACTGAACTTGCGGCTGAAAGAATGAATATAACGACAAGGAATATGTTGACAAATGTGAGCCTATTCTTTTTCATCTTCTTTTTTCCGCGAATTTAGTGCTTGGCGCGGGATGCGCACGATAACATTTGTTAATATTCTTAGGTGGCCGGTCATTGTCCGAGGCGTTTCCTTATGCGGCTAAGGGACACGGGAGTGATGCCAAGGTAGGAGGCAATGTAGTGCTGTGGTATGCTTCTGACGATTTCCGGGTTTTGTTCCAATAGTTCCTCGTAGCGCTGCTGCGGGGTGTTCCTGATGCGGGAAAGGAACAGTTGCTGATAGACGGTGAAGCGGCTCGCCAAAAACCGCTCATATTTGTCGCGGATAGAGTTGTCTCTTTGAATTAATGTTTTGACTGCCAGTCCTTTGATTGCTATGAGTTCGCTTTTCTCGATGCTCTCAAGGGAGAACAGGCTTGGTGTCCTGTTGTGCATGCTGTCGAACGATGCGACCATACCTCCCGGGAAAAAGAACTGGAAGGTGACATCCTTGCCGTTGTTGTTGAACGCAAGCCGAAGGCATCCGCTCCGGATGTAGTAGAGATAGTCCGCGACATCCCCTTCCCTGAGAATGACCGTCCTCGCCTGCACCGTCACCTCCGAGACCTCCGTCCCCGGAATGTTGTTGATTCTGAGAGCCTTTCTAATCTCGTCAATCATTACTATATACCCGACTTCTAAGAGGATCTGTCAGCCGACCGTAATCTTGTGCCAAATTTTTTCAGACATTCGCACGCAAGATTTCGGGGCTGCGGGATTAGGTAATATGTAGCCCCGCTGCTTGATTTACACTTAAACTACTCTTTACAGAGCATTATCTGCTGGATGAGCCGGTCTGTTGACTGCATTCCGAGCGAGCCGATGCGTCCGAGATTACGGATTGTACTCTCGATGTCCTTGTCGATGATTCCGTCGGTTTCCTTGATGCAGGTTCCCCTGAGAGCCAGCACGCAGGACTGGACGGCGCAGGCCACCCCAGAGGCGACTTTCATCGCGCAACCGACCTTGGCTCCGTCGCAGACCATACCGGTGATGTTGCCGATCATATTCTTGATTGCGGAACACACCTGCTCGTAGCATCCTTTCCGTAGATAGACAATTCCGCAGGATGAGCCGGTCGAGGCGATCACGCATCCGCACAGGGCGGAAAGTTTTCCAAGGTAACCTTTGATGTGAATGGCCACAAGGTTGCTGAGAATCAATGCTCTGGCGAGTTCCTCGTCATCAACTCCGTACTTCAGTGCGTAGGCGATCACCGGCATACTTACTGTGATTCCCTGGTTGCCGCTTCCGGAATTGCTCATAGCAGGAAGCTTGCATCCGGCCATCCGGGCGTCCGAGGCGGCGGCGGTCATCCCCATCGCGAAACTGATGAAATCATCGCCGAACACCTCCTGCTGGTTCTCTCTGATTGCCTTGCCGACATTCAGCCCGTAGTCGCCTTCAAGACCTTCGCGGGCGAGCGCCAGATTCAGATCCCTGTCGGCGAGGATGAACTTGATGTCCTCGAAATCAGCGGTTTTGGCGAATGAATATATCTCCTTGACAGTCAGATTGTAGTCCAGCGTGGTCTTAAGCTTGGACGGATCTCCGCCGTCATCTGTCCTGAAATCAGAGACCTCTCCGTCCAGACCTGTCTCGACAATCCTGTCGTGGTCGTCCTCGATGACAGTCCAGGCACAGTGACCGCAGGATTTTACGCTGACCTTCACGTACAGGATCTTAGGACTGTCGGCGACTTTAATACGGACCTTGCCCGAGCCTACCAGCCTGTCCGCTGTCTCGACATCGCTGTCTGTCAGGTCTTTCAGCACCTCGAGTCCGTACTTGCTTTTCCCGCAGACCACTCCGAGAGCGGAGGCGATGTGCAGCCCGACCATTCCGGTGCCGGGAATTCCGACACCCATACCGTTCTTGAGGATGTTTCCGCTTACTTCGACTTCAATGTCATATTCATTGGTTATTGGAAAGGCGCTCCTGAGGATTTCCGTCGCTTTGGCGGCGGCCAGCGCCACAGCCATTGGCTCAGTGCATCCCAAGGCTGGCTTGACTTCCTTGTGCAGAAGTTCGATGAGTTCGGCTTCTCTTGTGGTCATATTATTGATTATCAAGAAATTTCATAATGTCTGAGAACAAAGCGCCAATCTGTTCTTTTTCCGTGATCACCTCGATAGGGAATCCGATGCAGACTGTCCTGTAGCCTTCGCCGTTGTAGAGGATTCCGGCCGGGATGTTCGTGTCGGAATAACGCAGGAATGTCCGGGCCTTGTCACAGGAAGGAACGATTCCGTCCGGTGTCTCGACATTGTAGATCTCAGGATTCCGCTCCTTGCGAAAGTTGATCTCACCTGTCGTGATCTCCATCCCGCCGTCTCTCAAAGGTGTGACGGACGCTTTTCTGCTGGCGAAGTTGGTCATCCACCTGTACCCCAATGTCTTCTCGGCGAATTCCTTGGCTTCCGCCGTGTCCGTGCTGTCCTTGCTTACTGGATAGATTCCGCTCCAGATGTCCGTGCCGATGTAGGCTCCGGAGACAAGCACGTTTCCGCCGCTCTCGGTGTAGCGTCTGACAGCCTGTCTCAGACCGGCCGGGAACACCGTGAACCTGTCTGGAACGTTTCCCGTCCCTGTGACCGTAGTGACCTGCTTGCCGCAGATGATGTCAACGGCCTTGTCCTTTTCCGCTATCGCGCGGTCAGAGGAGAATGCGGAAGCGCTGGCGGAGTGGAATGAATATCCCGCCGCCATCAAAGCCTTTCCGTGGATTCCGCAATAGTCGAAAGTGTTTCCGGCGAAGACTTTGCCCGCCTCGTCCGTCCAGGATGCACCGAATCCTGGATTGTCGTCGTCCAGCCACGGAAGCCCGCGCCTGAACTCGTACTGGGGACCGATGAAATTGATTTCCTTGAGGTAGGAGACACCTGCGTCGATGTCGGAGTTGAAACCCGCATAGTCAGGTGAATCGAAGAATGACGGCGCTGACACCCTTGTGAAGTTGTTGACTACCAACACGGCCTTTCCGTTTCCGTTTTCCGGAATACCGACGCTGAGAACCTCGGAAGGGAAACTCTTTCCGCCTTCATTGAAAGCTATGACACGATAACTGTAGAGATGCCCAGGATTGACCTCAGTCTCGACGGACAGCTCATCTCCGTTGACATTCAGATTGTCTATGACAGTTCCTGAGTCGAACGCTCCGTCGTCAATCCGGGTCTGGAGGATGTAGCCGGTCGGCGCGGCTGTGACCTCGGCCGAGTCCGTGGTCGCCTTCCAGCTGAGCCTGACTGACTCTTTTCCGTTGAAGGCCGTCGCGAATGAATTGACGGGCAGCGGCTGAACGGCATACTCGCATCCGTAGCGGGCGCTGAGGTATTTCAGCATTCCTTTATAAACGGCTCTGCTGACCGTGAACCTGAAAGCCGGGTCGAGTCCGAGCTTCATATCGGCGAAATTCTGATGCGACAGCAGCTCCAAGAGCATCGCCGGAACCGTGGCTGTGCGGGATTCGCTGTAGGAACGGTCCCAAAGCCCTCTTCTGCTCCATTTCGGATTGAACTTCTTCCTGATGTCGTTGACGATCTCCGTCTGGACGAAATCCGCGTACATCCTTTGCTGAAGACGATCCTCACCGTTGGCGAATCTGTCGCTTCCGTCACACAGCAGAGTGTAGATGGACAGAGTGCCGACGATTGAGTCATCTGGAGTTGTCCCGGCGTCCGTGTGGAAGGCGAACGAAAGGTCGATCGGAATGTTGAGCCCCTCTGCCTTAGGGTTTGTCCTTGATCCTCCGGACATCCAGCCTACCCACGCCCCTCGGTCACCGTAGTCGGATGTGTAGTCGTTGTCGTATTTGTTCAGGATAGTGGAATCGACACCTGCCCACCGCATCCAGTAGAACGCCCCTTCGGTGAACGACGGAAGACCTGAGGTGGTATATTCATTGACAGGCCTGTTTTTGAGGCCTCTCGCTATCTTGCCCATTCCGCCGCCGAAGCGCACTGCGTCCGCCGTGATGACTGCGTTTCTTGGAACGTCGTAGCCTTTGGGAACGCTGTTGTCGAGTGTCACGCATCCTTCACCGCCCTTTTCGAACTCGAATGTGCCGAGGTAGATCCAGGTCCCGCCTCCCATCCTTTGGTTGACGATGAACTCGCTCTCGCCGCCAAGATGCCTGACGGTGTAGCGGGCGCACGGAGTGCTGTGTGGAAGTGACTTGTAGGAGACATAGACGGCGTACTCTCCTCTTTCCGGAATCTCGGGAATCCAGCGCGCCTGGGCCGCCTTGCCGTGGTTGCCTTCCCGGCATTCAGCCTGCCTCGCCGTACCCATAAGAAAAGGATTGTCATTTAATGAATATGCTGCCTTCGCATCCCCGAATCCAACTCCTGCATCAGACCAAGTCCCTGTCTCTGAATATCTTCCCTCGATCCTCACGCCTTCCCCGCGTCCCTCCTCGAAGGCAGGGTCGTTGTCGGCTATGACCTCGTTGGTCTGCGGATCCCTCTCGCGGGGTGTCATCACATAAGCCCCGGCGTTCTCAAGCATCGGAATCAGGAACGGAAGAACGTAGCTTTGCGTGTACATATCCTCCACGGTCTGGAACATCGGCGCGCGCTGCCACTCCCAGCGGTCGGTCATCTCCTCGAAGTAACGGCCGTGGCTCTGCCAAAGGGCTATGTTGCGTCCGGTGAGTCCCTTGCCGAAACTCTGCTCATCTACTTTCGTCACGAACGGATGGACATTCCGCAGGTCTTTTGTCCTGAATCTGCTGTCGGCCGGTTTTCCGTCATTTCCGGCGGTCGGGACAACGTAGGACTCCAGCGCCCTTTTGCCAACGTAGAGTTTTCCGACATCGTACTTGGAGCAACTTTCCGGCAGAAGCTCTTTGAGGGTCTCCCTGAGCCATTGGATGTCGTCGGCTCTCCACGGAAAGTCTCCGAGCGCCGGGGTGAAATGGAAATCCAGGTCGTAGCCTCTTCTGACAACCTTGTTGGCCTTGACGGCCGCGTTCACCCCAGTCCTTTCCACAATAAGTGTCTGGAGTGAATCGACAGCGGTGTTGAATTCCTTGACAGACTGCGCGCCGAGACCTGTCGCAAGAAGGCAGGCGGTTGTGGCGGCCACTATTCTTTTCCGGATTCCAGAGGTGTTCATAATTTCTGTTATTGATTTGATGTTCTCCTGGCCGCAAGCAGATCCGCTGTCAGGACGACTATTGAAGAGATCGCCAGCGACAATGCGTCGGCCGCGAAGTCGAGGATGTCCCCGCTCCTGTAGTTTGTGAATGACTGTCCGATCTCCGTGGCGGCCGCGAGAATCCCGCCGGTAATGAATATGACCGCGACAGAAATGATCGTGTGCCTTGTGCTGCCTCTGTGTCCGGAGAAAGTCAGATGGCAGAGAATCGGGAACGGAAAGAACATCAGGAAATGCACGATCTTGTCGGTCGGGATACCGAGAAATGACTCCGAACTGATTTCGGGGAGGTCGTTGAAATGCCCGAAGCAGCAGTAGGCCACCGCTCCAAGGTAAACGATGAGCAGGACTGTTCCTGTGAGTCTTCTTCCTGTCATCATAAGAGGCTATCTTAGAATTAGTTCTCCGAAATATTCCGGTCTGTGGAAGTCCGGTTTCGCGGTCTTGATCGGATTCCAGCTGAGGAAGTGCGGGTGAGCCGTGAGATCTCCGCATTTGTAGAAGTTGCCCCTGAGGCTGACCGGGAGGTTGTCCCTGTCTATTCCTATCAACTCGAACGGAATCAGCATCGCGACCGTCCAGCTGAAGATCCTGTCATTGATGCTCACCGCCTTGTGATCCAGTGAGCTGTGTCTTATTACGCTTTTGAGAAGTGACGGGTCGATGTGTGTCTTGTTGATCCGGCTGGTCCGCTTGGACGCTAAAAGAGACCCGATGCAGGTCAGCTCGAAATTGTAGTACGTCCCGTCGTAAGGATCGGTGACGAAGAACTCGCAGCAGCTGTCCTCCCAACTGTTCCCGTTGTCCTCAAGCGCGGTGGCCCGCAGATCGAGTCCGCGTACGTGGAACATCACGGCGAGATGTGAGGATGTTCGGGCCACCGAGCCGTTGCAGTCCGGGGCATAAGGTGCGTCCTTGGGCCAGTTCTGCTCGCAGACCGCGAATTTTGACGCGCCTTTCTCCATCGCAAGATCCAACTCCTGCAGATTCATTCTCTCAAGTCCCTCGATCAGAGGAATCCTTATCTGTCTGACAACATTCTTCATCAGTATATTCATTAAAGTGCCTGCATATCATTGAGTTTTCGGTAGTAGCCGTTCAGGGCGAGAAGTTCGTCGTGCCGCCCTCTCTCCACGATGCGACCCTCGTCCATCACGATGATCTCGTCGGCGTTGCGGATTGTGGAGAGCCTGTGGGCGATGGCTATCGTGGTTCTGGTGGACATCAGCCTGTCAAGAGCCTCCTGCACGATCTTCTCGGACTCTGTGTCGAGTGAAGCGGTGGCCTCGTCCAGGATAAGGATCGGAGGGTTCTTCAGGATGGCCCTTGCGATGCTGATCCTCTGCCTCTGGCCTCCTGAGAGCTTCACGCCGCGGTCACCGATGTTGAAATTGTAGCCGCCCTCCTTCTCCATAATGAAATCGTGGGCGTTGGCGATTTTGGCCGCCTCGATGACGCTTTCCATCGTGGCGTTCTCCACGCCGAAGGCTATGTTGTTGAAAATCGTGTCATTGAACAGAATTGACTCCTGATTGACGTTTCCGATGAGACTTCGCAGGTCGGCGATCCTGACATCCTTGATGTCGATTCCGTCGATTGTGATCGCGCCTCCGGTCGGGTCGTAGAAACGAGGGATAAGGTCAACCAGTGTGGATTTTCCGGCTCCGGACGCACCCACGATGGCTATTGTCTTGCCTTTCGGAATCTCCAGACTGACATTGTCAAGGATCATCCTGTGGCCGTCAGGGTAGCGGAAATTCACATTCTCGAACGAGAGCTTCTCGTTGAAACCGGCAAGCGCCTTCGGCTCTTTCGGCTCCACAATGTTGTTCTCGGCATCCAGAATCTTGTTGATCCTCTCCATCGAAGCCATACCCTTAGGAACGGCGTACCCGGCTTTCGCGAAATCCTTGATAGGATTGATGATGCTGTAGAGCATGACGAGATAATAGATGAATGTCGGGCCGTC
>CAYZKZ010000058.1:0-19121 GCA_964479325.1 uncultured Muribaculaceae bacterium | reverse complement strand
GCCCAGACCAAGATCGAGATGGCCGGTTATGACCGCAAGATAGCCTTTGCGAACTATCTTCCGAACATTTCCGCCACGGGAGCCTACATCTACAACGCTAACGACATCGCCCTTGTCAGCGACGCCACCTCGCAGAAGCTCCAGAATATGGGTACCTTGATCCACACTCAGGCCCAGGGATTCACCGAGAGCCTGATGACAGCCATCAAGTCCAATCCGGCCGCTGCCGCCGAGTATATGAAAAGCCCTATGTGGCAGACAGTCCTCGGCGCTCTGTCCCAGACGGATATGTCTCAGACGATCAACGCTTTGGGAAAGGAGATTGACGATGCTTTCCATCCTGACCTCCAGAATGTGTTCGCCGGTGCGGTGACTGTACAGCAGCCTGTGTTTATGGGAGGAAAGATTGTCGCTGCCAACCATATTGCCAAATTGGCAGAGGAACTTTCCAAGACACAGTACGACCAGCAGTACCAGCAGGTCATTGTCGATGTTGATCAGGCGTACTGGCAGATAGTCTCCATCGCCAACAAGAAGAAACTCGCCGACGCCTACGCGGACCTTCTCCACAAGATGGAGCGCGATGTCGCGCTCTCTGTCGAGGAAGGTGTCGCCACTGAGTCCGACGCCCTTCAGATCAAGGTCAAGGCCAATGAGGCGGATATGCTCAAGACAAAGTCCGACAACGGTCTGACTCTCGCCAAGATGCTTCTCTGCAAGCAGATAGGCCTGGATCTTTCCACTGACATCGTCCTTGCCGACGAGGAACTTTCCGACATCCCAGTCCCTCAGATCGGGGCGGGAAAGGATATGGATCAGATCTACGCCGACAGGCCGGAGACCAGAAGCCTTGAGATCGCGTCCAAGATCTATGACGGAAAGGTCAGGGTCGCAAGGGCGGATATGATGCCGAAGGTCGCTCTGATGGCAGGCTACTCGGTGACGAATCCTAATCTGAAGAACGGCTTCCAGAAGGACTGGGGCGGATTCTTCAACGCCGGTGTGATGGTCAACATCCCGATTTTCCACGGATTCGAGGCTCTGAGCAAGACCCGCAAGGCCAAGGCCGAGGCCACGCTCTACAGAACCCAGCTGGAGGATGCCAAGAACCTGATCAACCTTCAGGTGACCCAGCTCCGCAAGCAGGAGGGCGAGGCTCTGGAGAAACTGACTATGGCCCAGAACAACCTTTCAAGCGCTGAGGAGAACCTTCGTACCGCGACGATCGGCTTCGAGGAGGGCGTGATCGAGACAAACACCGCTCTCGCGGCCCAGACAGCCTGGCTCAAGGCGCACTCTGAATATATCGACGCGGGAATCGAACTCCAGATGCTCGCCGCAAACCTCGACAAGGCCGAGGGCAACAACCGTCCGCAGGAGAAGTAATTGATTGTCAAATTTGAAAATATAAAAACAGTAATATTATGGAAAAGGAAAAGAAAAGCTACAATCTTGTGATTGGTATTGTGGCGCTCATCGTGATCATTCTTCTGATCGCAATCATCGGCTATTTCGTCTCAAAGCCAAAGCCGCTGGTTATCCAGGGTGAGGCTGAGGCCAGTGAGTACAGGGTTTCCGGAAAGGTTCCAGGTAGAATCGAGGAACTTTATGTCAAGGAAGGCCAGATGGTCCACAAGGGCGACACCGTGGCGTTCATCGACTCTCCTGAGGTCCGCGCCAAACTCGCCCAGGCCAACGCTGTGAAGGCCGCCGTGAGCGCGCAGAGCAGAAAGGCTCAGAACGGAGCCCGCAAGGAGCAGATAGCCGGAGCTTACGAGCTTTATCAGCAGGCTCTTGTGCAGGAGGACGTGATGAAGAAGTCTTTTGACAGAATCCAGAAGCTTTACGACCAGAAAGTCATCGCCGCTCAGAAGTACGATGAGGTGAAGGCCAAGTATGACGCCGCCGTGGCTCAGACCAAGGCCGCCAAGAGTCAGTACGATATGGCTGTCAACGGCGCTCGCGCCGAGGACAAGGCCGCCGCTCAGGCTCTTGTCGATCAGGCCAACGGCGCTCTTATGGAGGTCGAGTCCTATCTTGGAGAGCTGTATCTGACATCTCCTGCCGACGGAATCATCTCCGCTCTTTTCCCTAAGGTCGGCGAGCTTGTCGGCCAGGGCGCTCCTGTAGCCAGCGTCACCGATCTGAACGATGTTTGGTTCACATTCAATGTCCGTGAGGACTACCTTCACGGAATGAAGCAGGGTGACAAGATCACCGTGATCATTCCAGCCCTTGACGGCAAGGAGGTTTCGGCCACGATCAACTATGTCGCCGTCCGCGAGTCCTACGCCACTTGGAAGGCCACGAAGGAGACCGGGATGTACGATGCCAAGACTTTCGAGGTCAGGGCTGTGCCTGATGTCAAGGTCGAGGGAATCCGTCCGGGAATGTCCGCCATCGTAAAGTAAATTGACTGTGGCGGGCATTCGCCACAAAAGGTGTAATGAATTTAATTGCAAGTAATTGTCTGCTTGCGAGAGATAAAGTTTATGACTAATTGGCAGAGAATAATTGCGGTGGCCCGCCGCGAGCTCAGGATCATCAGGCAACGCCCGATCTATCTTCTGGGTTCGGTAGGAGTGATAGCCTTCTGCGCCATATTCTTCCTGACATTGCTGAAGGACGGCCTGCCAAGTGACATTCCGATCGGGCTGGTGGACTACGACTACTCATCGACCTCCAGGAATTTCAGCCAGCAGCTGGATGCCACCCAATTGGGCAAGGTCATCCACTACGACTCGTTCGCGGCCGCCAGAGAGGATATGAACAGAGGCAAGATTTCCTCTGTGTGCGTCATCCCGGTGGGGATGAACGATGACATCCAGGCAAACCGACAGCCGAAGATCTCGTTCTACGTCAACGGCTTGTACTTTGTCAGTGGCGCCTTGGCGTGGAAAGATCTCCTTACGATGGTCAACCTGACCAACGGAGCCGTTCAGAGGGAGGCGCTAAGGGCCAGAGGCTACAATGAGAGCCAGATAATGGGATTGATCCAGCCGGTCAATGTGGATCTGCATCAGATCGGTAATGTCACGACCAACTACGGCTACTACCTTAGCAGTGTGCTGCTGCCGGGAGTGCTGGAGATGATAGTGATAATCGTCCTGATATATTCATTGGGTGCGGAGTTGAAGTTCGGCACGTCAAGGCATCTGCTTCAGACTTCCGGGAACTCGATTGTGACTGCTCTCGCCGGCAAGCTCCTTGTCTGGACGCTCACTTTCTCGGCTATCGGACTGATTCTGATCCTGCTGCTGTACGACTGGCTGCATTTTCCGATCGCCGGTTCGATCTGGAATATGTTCATCGGGATATTCCTGATGGTCTTGGCCTCCGAGGCGATCGCCATATTCATCATCGAGATGCTGCCTGTGCCGAGGCTTGCGCTGAGTATCGGGGCGCTGTACAGCGTGTTGGGTTTCTCGCTTTCGGGATTCACCCTTCCGGTCGAGGCTATGCCTCCGTACATCCAGGGGCTTGCGGCCGCGTTCCCGCTGAGGCATTACTATGAGTTCTACACTCAGGAGGTCTTTTTCGGGGCCGGATTCGCCGGGTGGTGGAAGCAGGTTGTCTATCTGCTGATCTTCATCCTTGTCCCGCTTATCGGACTGACCCGTCTGAAGAAGGCTTACATCCATCAGAACTTCCCTAAAGACTAAGAGTTATGAAGACATCATACATAAAGACTTGGATAAGAGACTTTTGGGGCATATTTTGCCACGAGTTCCGTCAGATTTTCTCTGACAGTGGTGTGCTTCTGATCTTCCTTGTCGCCGGGCTTGTCTATCCGCTGCTGTACAACGTCGTCTATCTCAACGGTATCCTTTCGGACACCCCGGTCGCCATAGTTGACAACTGCGACAGTCCGGAGAGCCACCGTTTCATCAGGGAGATCGACGCCACAAGGGAAGTCGAGGTCGTCGCGAATTGTGTGAATATGGCCGAGGCGGAAAAAATGATGCAGGAACGCAAGGTCAACGGAATCATTTATTTCCCTTCCGATTTCAGCGAGAAACTTGCGAGAATGGAGACGGCCACGTTCTCGGTCTATGCCGATATGAGCAGTTTCCTGTACTACAAGAACGCTCTTATGGCGACCAATTTCGTGATGCTTCACGAGGTCGGGCAGATCCAGATGGAGAGATATTCAATGATGGGAATGACTGAGCAGGCGGCGGACCAGTCCGTCAAGCCTCTTGGCTACGAGGAGAACAACCCCTACAACAGGGCGTTCAACTACAGTTTCTTCCTGATCTCCGCCATTCTGATGATCATCATCCAACAGACACTGTTCTACGGTATGTCTTTGCTGGTCGGAACGGCCAGGGAGAGAAACCACAGCTTCGCCTCGCTGCCTGACAAGTTGGAAGGGCACGGTGTGGGACGTGTTGTACTTGGCCGTGGAGGAGCCTATTGGCTGCTGTACCTTGCGGTCGGAATGTACATTGCGTTCATCGTCCCGGCAATATTCGGAATCCCTCAAAGGGGGCAGTTCCACGAGGTTCTGGCGATGCTGGTCTTCTTCATCACCGACTGTGTGTTCTTCAGTATGACCTGGAGTACCCTGATCACCAGAAGGGAGTCCGTGTTCATCCTGTTCCTGGCGATGTCGCCTGTGGCTTTGTTCCTGACAGGCTGCTCTTGGCCGACACAGGCTTTCCCGGAGTTCTGGAAATGGTTCTCCTACATCTTCCCTTCGACATTCGGAGCACAGGGGTTCATCAACCTCAGCACCGCGGGTGGTGATATGGCCGCCGCTGGGTTGCAGATGAAGGCTATGATTGTTCAGACCATTGTCTATTTCTTCCTCGCCTGCGCCGCCGTTTATGTGGAGAACTGGGTTCTCCGTCATAAGGCGGAAATCCTTGAAAGACGTGAGCGTCTCGCGAAACGTGTCGGCATCGACGCTGCCGAGGACGCTAAGATCATCGCCGGAGAATAGCCGCATCTACTAATAAAAAAAGCCCATCCCGAAATTTTCACGTTACAAAATTTCGGGATGGGCTTTTTTATTGGCTAACCTACTTGTTGTTCTGTTCGGAGGCTGTCGGCGGAAATTTATTCTCCCACGTGGAACGCCACGCGAAGCTCTTCGATCTCCTCGTCGGTGATAGGGTTAAGCTTGCCGAGCGGAGCGGCCAGGATCAGCGACCTTGCGCTGAAGTCGGCGACTTCAAGACGGTCGAAGGTGTTGATCAGCTGGTCTCCGGTGACAACCACAGAGTCGTTCTCCAGCATCACGAACGGCCTGTGTCTGAACTCGTCGGCAAGTTCGGTGAGGTGTTCGTTGTACTGGCTTCCGAATGGGAATGTCGGAATGTCCTGAAGGAATATCCAGCTTTCAGGGATTGTGCGCACGTCGAACTTCACTCCGGTCGTGCAGAATCCCATCAGGGCCGGGGACTGGGTCAGGATGATGGAGTTGACCTTCGGGTTGCGGCGGTAGATCTCGTAGTGGAGAGCCACAGAGCGGCTTGCGTTCTTGCCGGCCTCGACCATTCCGTCCTTGACCTGCACGACGTCCTCCGGCTCAAGATCCCAACGCTGCTTGCTTGAAGGCGTGATGAGGAAGTCGTTGCCTCTCCATCTTACTGAGGCCGTGCCGTAGGAACTGCACATCAGCCCCTGTGAGCAGGCTCTGCGGACAATCTTGCAGATTTCCGCGCGGATGGCCCTCTCGTCAGACGGATGCTGAACGTTCATAAAGTGTTGGAAAGGAGTGTTCACGGCCTTCTCGTGCTGGTGGATCTGCTCCTCGCTGAGGTACTTAGGCTCGCCGAGAGTCTTGGCGTTCAGGATAGTGCGGGCGCAGAGTTCGAGTGTCTCGAACCTTTGGTAAGCGTCGGCGATGTCCTCTCCGGCCACAACCACACCGTGGTTCTCCATAATCACGGCCTTGTAGTCCGGATTCTTCTTGAATTCCGCCACGATCTTCTTTCCGAGAAGCTCGCTGCCCGGAAGGGCGTATTCGGCGAATCCGACAGGACCGCACGTGGCGCGCGCCTGAGGGATGATGCTCGTGTCAGGCACCTGATGAACCATACTGAATGTCACCAGTCCGGGAGGATGGGCGTGGATGACAGAGTGAATATGTGGGTTCATCTTGTAGATGGCCTTGTGGAAAGGGTACTCGGATGAAGGTCTGTGAGGACCGATGATGGTTCCGTCGGCCTTCACGCACATAATGTCGGCCGGTGTCAGGGAACCCTTGTCAATCGCCGCCGGGGTGATCCACATATCTCCGTTGTCGTCCATAATGGACAGGTTGCCGCCGGAGGTGGTGGTCATCTCGCTGCGATAGATCCTGCCGATGATGATAGCGATCTGCTCGGCCGGATGCATCAAATTTACGTCAAGTTGTTTCATAATCTCAACTCTCGCAAGCAGGCAATTACTTGCTGTAAAAAACAATGTCACACGTTCGTAGATGATTGCCCAACTACATCAATTTACGTTACCCCTTCCCTAAATCCCTTCCCTCGGGGAAGGGGATGCGCCTTGCGCACCCCAAAAGGGGCCTTTATACGTTACCCTTACCCTAAATCCCTTCCCTCGGGGAAGGGACTTACTCACCTCGGTACGGTGGGTGGGGTGTTAATTCTTTTCTTAATACGGTTACGCCAGCATAACCTGACCGCCGGTCACGGGGATGGCTTGTCCGGTCTCGCCGGTCTGGTCGATGGCGTAGAGGATGGCCTTGCAGACATCCACCGGGTTGCAGCCCTTGCGCATCGGCACCTGGGCGAGGTAGAAGTCCTTGACATCCTGCACGGTCTTCGCCCCAGGGACTTTCCCGGCGTTAAGATACTGGATGAACAGCCCGTTCTCCGGATTGCTCCAGAGCGGCCCGTCGTAGTAGTTGCCCGGGCAGATGCTGTTGAC
Source organism: uncultured Muribaculaceae bacterium (assembly GCA_964479325.1). Taxonomy (GTDB): domain Bacteria; phylum Bacteroidota; class Bacteroidia; order Bacteroidales; family UBA932; genus Cryptobacteroides. Next base: position 12,236 of record CAYZKZ010000058.1, on the reverse strand, counting down.
TTTCACCCTGAAAGGCGCAAGCTCAAGTGCGAATGACTGGGTCAGTCCTATTCCTCCGAACTTGCCGCCGGCGTAGGCGAAATTGGCCTTGCTGCCGCGCAGTCCGCTCTTGCTGTTGACCTGGATTATGTCGGCGAAATATTCTGGATCATATTCAGTCTCAATCTTCATTATGTGCGAGGCCACCTTCGCGCAGAAGAAGTAGGCCTCATAGTTGATCTTGGTGACGAACTCGAAGTTCTCCGGAGTCATCGCGTCAAGCCCCCCGGCGCGCACCACTCCGGCGTTGCTGACAAACGCGTCAAGCGCCCCGAAGTTCACGATCGTCTCCTTCATCAGGCCGCGGAGGCTGTCAAGGTCGGCGACATTTGTCTTTACGAATATGGCCTTGTTCGATCCGCTCCGTCCTTCGTTGAAACTTGCCGCGGTCTTCTCGCCTGTCGCCTCGTTGAGGTCTGCGACAACAATGTTGGCTCCCTGCGCCATAAGTTCTCTGGCGATGCCCTCGCCGAAGCCCTGAGCCGCTCCCGTCACGATGATGGTCTTGCCTTCAACGCGTCCCTTGGATGATCCGGCGGCCACCTTGCGGCGGTAGTTCTCCACTTCCCAGTTGTCGATGAAGTCAATCCAGGACTGTTCCATCGGGTGCTCTCCGCCGAAGCTTTGAGCGTAGAACGCCACCTTCATCGCATCTGTGAACACATCGGTGATGATCTGTGCGTTCTTTGAGTTGTCTCCGACGGCGACAAGTCCGATACCCTTGATGAGCAGCACCTTAGGCGTGTAGCCTTTTTCGGCGGTGAATGCCTCGATCCGGCTCTCGGCCTGTTTCAGAATCTCATCGTCCGACTCCGCGTCAATGAATATATAGGAACTCTTGCAGTAAACGATGATGTCCGGAGTGAACGGCTTCGCGATCCTGTCGAATTCCGCAGAAGTCGGGCGCTTCGACAAGCTCAGCGACCCGTCTGTTGTGGCTGCGGCGCTTGCTTTGTCGGTCGCTGAGTTTGTTTTCTTTGTCTCAGGACTTGCTTTGTCGGTCACCGGGGTTGTTTCGTCGGTCGCTGAGCTTGTCGAAGCGCCGATGAAATACTCCACAAGGGCGTTCTTGGTGACTTTCAACGTCTTAAGACCTCTGCCGGAACGGGACAGCATCTGCCTTATGGCCGGAATGACATCCGTCACCGTCTCTGGAATCTCGCTTCCACCCTGCGGGAGCGCCGCCACCTTAGCCTCGATCTTTCCGAGAACCTCTGAATATATCGCCTCGATCTCCGCCGTGGTTTCCCCGCCCACGAATATTCCGTGGTTCTGAAGGAAAATCACCTGCGGCTCCCTGCCGTTTGCGGCCTTGTAGGCCTTGATGCGGTCATAGACCTTCTTGAAAAGGGTGTAGCCCGGGTCGGTATATTCAATGTAGAGCGCCTCCGGGAAAAGTTCGCGGCAAGCCGCCTCGGCGTTCACCGAACACATCAGGCCGTTGACCAGGGTAGGGTGGAGATGCACGACGAAGGTGAATCCGATGCAGTTGTGCAGGGATGTCTCCACCGAAGGCCTTCTGTCCTTTGTGACGCAGGCGACGGCGAGGTCGTTCTTGACCTGTTCCTCGCGGACCGCCGTGTCCTGGCTGTAGGCCTTTTCGCCCATCTCGTTGAGAAGGGTTCTGTCGAGGACGGCGAATCCGTCCTCCGTTATGGTGGCGAGGGCGTGGCCGCTGGCCTTCACCCAAAGCTTTTCCTCATTCTTGTAGGAGGTGTTTCCGCCTCCTGCGATCACGAACCGGGAGTCCTGGCCGAACTTCCGTGAAATCGCGATAAGGTCTTCGATCTGTTTCATATCGTGTATCAGTTATGTGTGTTCGATTTACGATTCGGTATATTCTTAGATGGCCAATGTCTTGCGGATCAGCTCGTCTCCCGCCTCGATCGAGTCAAGTCCCGCCTGATGGGCGGCGACTGCGCAGGCTCCGCGGTAGTTGGTCTCCCGCAGCTTCTCGCTGAGTCCGTCGGCGTTGTCGCGCGTGCGAAGCCTGATCGGCTCCATCGCAGGGGTGTTGTGCTCCGAGCCGAATGTGACGATGAATCCCTCGTCCTGAAGGTAGCCGGAATATTCCTCAAGCACGGCGGTCGTGTTGCGGGTCGTGATGAACTCCACTGATTTGATTCCGCGCTTTTTAAGCGTGTCGGCAGCCTTCTGGAGATCGCCCTCGAAGTCGGTGAAGTTGCCTTTGGCGTCGTCGGCGAGGAACGGGTAGGTAGGGATTCCGCCGGCGGCGCGGATGATCCGGCACACTGTCTCCATCGGCAGGAACGCCTTAGGGTCTTCCGGCACGAAAGCCGCGCCGCCGGCCTTAAGAAGCCTGCTTCTGATCTCGTTCTCGACGGCGGCCTTGTTGTCCGGGTCGGCCTTCAACGGCTGCCCGGAGAAGATTCTCTCGTAGGCGAGGAGGCGATCCTCTGTTTTCTCGCACTTCGCCTCGACGGCCATCCTGAGCGCTCCGGCAAGGTGACGCTCCCGCACCGAGCCTTTGGTCAGTTCTTTGACAACCTTTCTGAAATCGACGTTGAATCCGGCCTTGACCGCATCCAGATGGGCGTTCAGCTTGGCGCACATCCTCTCGACCTGCGCGTTGGACTCCGCTCTCACCTCGCCGAGCATCCTCGCCTCCTCGCCCGAAAGGATGACCGGATAGGCCAGACCCTTGCCGCTGAGGTAGGTGCGTCCGGGATTGTTCGGGTCGTTCACCCTGAGTCCGGCGGCCTGATCCTCGCTGTTGAGCGAGATGAACTCGATGTTGAACATCGGATAGAGATGCCTTGCGGCGCATTCGTCATTCCACTCCCTGTACCCGTCAAGGCTGTAGAAGTCATTGATCCCCACAACTCCCACGCCTTCGGAGGCGGCCATATCCAAAGCCAGCCTTACATCTTTGAAGGCACTGAAAGAGTACGGTGTGTGCAGATGGGCGTTAAAGTCGATCATGGTTTTCATATTCGTGTGTTTCTTTGCTCAAAGTTAGTAATAATCCTATAAAGGACGGTCTGTGCGGTGTAATTTTGAAGCCATTAAGTCATTTTTGAAATTAATTTGCTAAATTTGTGGAATATGCCACGCATAAATTTCAATAACATAAAACATCTTACAAATGGAAAAGAAACAACAAGGTAACATTCTCGCTATTGTGATTATGTTCTTCCTGTTCGCGATGATCTCTTTCGTGACGGGATTCCAGAACCCGTTCGGAGTCATTGTGAAGCAGCAGTTCGCAGCGTCCAACCTTATGTCCCAGTTAGGTAACGCGGCCAACTTCATCGCCTACGCCTTTATGGGTCTTCCGGCAGGTATGATCCTGTCCAAGAAGGGCTACAAGTTCACCGCCCTCGCGGCTGTGACAGTCGGATTCATCGGTGTCGGTGTCACATTCCTCTCCGGAATCGCCGGCAGCTTCGCCGTCTATCTTCTCGGCGCGTTCATCTCCGGATTCTCGATGTGTATGCTCAACACTGTGGTCAACCCTATGCTCAACACCCTCGGTGGCGGCGGAAACAAAGGCAATCAGCTCATCCAGTGGGGCGGCTCCTGCAACTCCCTGAGCGCCACGATCGTGCCTGTCCTTGTTGGTTATCTTATCGGTGACGTTACGAAAGACACTCAGATCGCCGACGCGAACCCTGCTCTTTTCATCGCTATGGGCATCTTCGCGCTCGCGTTCATCATCATCGCGTTCTCGCATATTCCTGAGCCTGAGCTTGAGGCAGCCGCGGCGGCCGGCAAGGCAGGTCAGCTCACCATCGGTGAAAGCGTCAAGGGAGCTCTCTCCTACAGGCATTTCGTGCTGGGAATCATCGCCATATTCGTCTATGTCGGCGTTGAGGTCGGTATTCCTAACTTCGTCAACCTCTATATGACATCCGCCGAGATCGGCATCAGCGCCGCCGTCGCCGGAACGATCGTCGGAATGTACTGGTTCTTGATGCTTTGCGGCCGTCTTATCGGCGCTTCCGTCGGTGGTAAGGTCTCCAGCCGCGCTATGGTAGGATTTGTCGGAACAGTCGCCATCATATTCCTTCTCCTTGGAATGTTCCTCGGTGACACCGCTACGGTCAAGTTCCCGGCCATCACATCCCAGCTTTCATTCTCCCTCGCCGAGATTCCGATCGGAGTTATGTTCTTCATTCTCTGCGGTCTCTGCACTTCCGTGATGTGGGGTGCGATCTTCAACCTTGCCGTTGAGGGTCTTGGCAAATATACCTCCATCGCTTCCGGTCTGTTTATGGTGATGGTCTGCGGCGGTGGTATCCTCCCTCTCATCCAGGGTGCGGTGGCTGACGCCTCCAACTATCTGATGAGTTACATCGTTGTCATCATCGGTGTCGCCTACATCCTCTGGTACGCCCTCTTCGGCTCAAAGGTCAAGAAAGCGGCCTAATCTGAAATCCCGTCCCGGCGGAGTCCCCGCCGGGGCTTTTCATAACACAACACTATGGAACAGAAAAATCTTGTAATAGGAATAGATGTCGGTGGCCAGACCACCAAGTGCGGAGTCGTTGACGCCAGAGGCACTGTGCTTGCCCAGACTGTCATCCGTTCGGACACCTACACGACCGTGGAGCCTTACATCGAGGAACTTGCCGCGGCTCTCAAGAAAATCATCGCCGACGCCGGAGCCGAGGGACAGATCCGCGGAATCGGAGTGGGCGCCCCTAACGCCAACTACTACACCGGCGAAGTGGAGAACGCCGTCAACCTGTCTTGGGGACGCGCCGGTTCGATCCCTTTCGCCAAGATGCTTACCGAGGCGATGGGTGGAATTCCTGTGACGCTTACCAATGACGCGAACGCGGCGGCTATGGGTGAGATGACCTACGGAGCAGCCAGGGGAATGAAGAATTTCATTATGATCACCCTCGGCACCGGAGTCGGCAGCGGAATCGTCATCAACGGCGAGATGGTCTATGGCCACGACGGATTCGCCGGCGAGCTTGGACACACCACGATCGTGCGTCACAACGGCCGTCACTGCAACTGCGGCAAGAACGGTTGCCTTGAGACCTACTGCTCCGCCACAGGAGTTGCCAGAACGGCGCGCGAGTGGCTGGATATGAGCGATGAGCCGTCATCTCTCCGCAGCCTTGACAGTATCTCCTCGAAGGATGTCTATGAGGCGGCGAAGGAAGGCGACAAACTCGCTCTCAAAATTTTTGAATATACCGGCACACTCCTCGGAGAGGCTTTCGCCGATTTCATCGCGTTCTCCGCTCCCGAGGCCATCGTCCTCTTCGGAGGTCTTGCCAGAAGCAAGGAGTTCCTCACCGAGCCGATTCTCCGTTCGATGAACGACAATGTGCTTCCTTTGTGGAAGAACAAGGTTCAGCTCGTATATTCCCAGCTCAAGGAGTCCGACGCCGCCATCCTCGGTGCCTCCGCCCTCGCTTGGGAGCGATAATATGACACAGTAATATGCCGTGATATAACGCCTGGATAAGGCGTGGATAGACGAGACCCCCTCTCAACCGGATTTTTCACGTTACGAAAATTCCTGGGTTGAGAGGGGGCTTCGCTTGTTGGTGAACTTCTTGAAAAAGTAGGGCTGCTTTTATCCGAGAATCTCCTTGAGGAACGGGCCGGTGACGGAGACAGGGTCTTGGGCGAGCTGCTCGGGAGTGCCTTGGGCGACGATCCGACCGCCTCTGCGGCCGCCGTCGGGGCCGAGGTCGAAGAGGTAGTCCACGCTCTTCAGCACGTCCAGGTTATGCTCGATGATGATCACGGTGTTGCCTTGATCCACAAGTTGTTGAAGTACGTTGAGCAGCACCTTGATGTCCTCGAAATGTAGGCCGGTTGTCGGCTCGTCAAGGATGTACAGGGTGTTGCCGGTGGCCTTGCGGAACAGCTCGGCGGCCAGTTTCATTCGCTGGCTCTCTCCGCCGGAAAGCGTCACGGCCGACTGGCCGAGATGCACGTAGCCGAGTCCCACATCGACCAAAGCCTTCAGTTTCTGCGCGATGGCAGGGATCGGCTTGAAAAACTCGTAGGCCTCGCTGATCGGCATCTCCAGCACATCATTGATGCTCTTGCCCTTGTAATGCACGGCCAACGTGTCCTCTTTGTAGCGCTTGCCTCTGCACTCGTCGCAGACCACATTGACCGAAGGCAGGAAGTTCATCTCGATTACCTTGATTCCGGCTCCCTTACAGGCCTCGCAGCGGCCTCCGGCCACGTTGAACGAGAACCTCCCGGCCTTGAACCCGCGCACCTTCGCGTCCGGAGTCTCGGCGAAAAGGTTTCTGATGTCGTTGAACACGCCCGTGAACGTGGCCGGATTGGATCTCGGCGAGCGCCCGATCGGACTCTGGTCGATCTCGATCAGCTTGTCGATGTTCTCGACACCCTCGATCGAGTCGTAGTCCAGCGGCTTCAGTTTGGCCCTGTAGAACTTGTTCTTCAGGATCGGCATAAGGGTCTCGTTGATGAGTGTGGATTTGCCGCTTCCGCTCACCCCGCTGATCCCGATGAAGCATCCTAACGGAAAATCGATGTTGACGTTTTTCAGGTTGTTCCCTCTCGCACCCTTGATGCTCATCCTCTTGCCATTACCGGTGCGCCGCCCGGGCGGAACCGGAATGGACTCCTTTCCCTGAAGGTAATCAAGCGTCAGAGACTTTCCGAATATGCAGTGTCCGGCGGTCTCCCTGTCCAGCGAGGACGGGACTTTGCCGCTTTCGGATGAATATTCCATCAGAGCCTTCATAGGCGCGCTCAGGCATATTCGTCCGCCCTTTTCGCCCGCCCCCGGGCCTACATCGACCAGCCAGTCGGCGTTCATCATTGTCTCGAAGTCGTGTTCCACGACCATCACGGAGTTGCCCTCGTCACGAAGTTCCTTCAGCGAGTTGATCAGCTTCCTGTTGTCCCTCTGGTGAAGGCCGATGGACGGCTCGTCCAGGATGTACAGCACATTGACGAGTTTTGAGCCGATCTGTGTCGCGAGCCTGATTCTCTGCCCCTCGCCTCCGGAAAGAGATGCGGTCGGCCTGTCGAGCGACAGGTAGTCAAGGCCTACGTCCAGCATAAACTGGACCCTCTCGTTAAGTTCCTTGAGGATGTCCCTCGCGATGTTGTTCTCCCTTTGGGTCAACTTGCCAGGCAGAGAGGTGAACCACTCCTTCAGTTCACTCATCTCCATCGCGGCCACCTCGGCTATTGTCTTTCCGTCTATCTTGAAACACAACGCATTCTCGTTCAGACGTGTGCCGTGGCAGACCGGGCAAACGATCTTGTCATCGATGTCCTCCACAATTCCGTCGAACGTCACCATCTCGGACATATTCCCCTCGCCGACTCTGAAAAGTTCGTCGCTGCCGAATATTATGTGAGAGATGGCCTCGTCAGGCACGGACTCGATCGGGTCGTAGAGAGAGAAATCGTACTTCCTGGCGATGGAGCGGATGACATCAAACTTCTTCGTGTCCCGGACTTTGCCAAGCGGGACGATTCCGCCGTCTGCTATGGAGACGGACCGGTCGGGGATGATCGTGTCCATATTCACATCCACTATTTTTCCAAGCCCTTTGCAATGAGGACAGTAGCCTTCCGGAGAGTTGAAGGAGAAAGAGTGTGGCGCAGGTTCCTGTAGGGATATTCCCGAATCCGGATCGACCAGATGCTTTGAGAAATGGCGGAGTTTGTCCGAGCCGAACTCAAGCAGGGCGACCGAGCCTTTGCCAATGTTCAGCGCCGTCATCACCGAGTCGCGCACCCTCTTCTCATCGCCTTCCGAAGGTCTCAGTTTATCGACGACAAGTTCGATGAAGTGGCTTTTGTAGCGGTCCAGCGCATCCACCTCGTTCAGCGGAAGGATGCTTCCGTCAACCCTGACATCCGTGTAACCTTTTTTGCGCAACTGGTCGAACAACTCTCTGTAGTGACCTTTTCGACCCACGACCAGCGGAGCGAGAAGATAGCACTTTTTCCCGCGGTACTCGCTCATTATCAGGTCCACGATCTGTGCGTCCGTGTAGCGGACCATCTCCTTGCCCGTGGCCGGTGAATATGCTCTTGAAGCCCTTGCGTAGAGCAGGCGCAGGAAGTCGAATATCTCGGTGATGGTCCCCACTGTCGAGCGTGGATTGTTGCCGGTCGTCTTCTGCTCGATGGCGATGATCGGGCTGAGTCCCGTGATGCTCTCCACCTCCGGCTTCTCCAGCACTCCCATAAAGTGCTTGGCGTAAGGCGACAATGTGTCAAGGTAGCGCCTCTGTCCCTCCGCATAGATCGTGTCGAACGCCAGCGAGGATTTCCCGCTGCCGCTAAGTCCTGTCACGACCACAAGCTCTCCCCTCGGAATGTCCACGTTCACCCCCTTGAGGTTGTGCGCCTCCGCTCCCCGAATCTCGATGTACTCTTTCTTGCTCATCATTTCCGCATTATTCCGCAAATTTAACGAATATTCAGTAAATTTGTAGTCAAGAGTAAATTGGATGTGAATATGAGTCAGGATCACCAGCTTAATATTAAAACATTAGTATTCAATTCTTTCAGGGAGAATTGCTATCTGCTTTGGGATGCGCGGGGGAATTGTGTGATTGTGGATCCGGGATGCTACTGGCCGGAGGAGTTCGCGCGGCTGAAAGCCGTCGTGACAGTCGAGGGTTTGACACCCAGGGCGGTGTGGCTTACACACGGGCATTTTGACCACGTGCACGGAGTGCTGAAGGTCGCGGGGGAATATTCAGTGCCGATCCTGATGTCGCCGGAGGACAAGATCATTCTGGACAACAACCAGAATTTCGTCAAGGACTTCGGACTGACCGCTCCGGACTCTTCCGCGATAAAGACCGTTGACATCCACGACGGTGAAGTGCTGGACACGCTTGAAGGCGCTCCGTTCAAGGTGATCACGACTCCGGGACACACTCCGGGCGGAGTCTGCTTCTATGACGAGGTCGATAAGGTGCTGATCAGCGGTGACACCCTTTTCGCCGGGGCGATAGGACGTACCGATCACCTTGGCGGCGACTATGACCGACTGATTATCAGTGTGATGGACAAGTTGATGGGGCTGCCGGGGGATGTTGATGTGCTTCCGGGACACGGACATCGCACCACAATAGCGGACGAGAGGACGCACAATCCTTTCCTTCAGCCGTTCAATGAGCCGGAGGAGGAAATGGACTGGGATGGAGATGGAATCGAGATCAACGGAGGAATATAATTATGCACATAGGAATAGCAGGAAACATTGGCAGCGGCAAGACCACGCTCACAAGGATGCTGGCCGCGCATTACGGGTGGACACCGAAGTACGAGTCGGTGACCTACAATCCTTATCTGGAGGACTACTACAAGGATATTCCCCGCTGGTCGTACAATCTTGAGACATACTTCCTTGCCCAAAGGTTCAAGGATGTGCTGGAGATTTCCCGCAGCAAGGATGTGGTCATCCAGGACAGAACCCTTTTCGAGGGCGTGCACATCTTCGTGGCCAACAACTATGCGATGGGCAACCTCTCCAAGCGCGACTTTGAGACCTATATGGATCTGTACAACGTGATGGCCGCCACCGTCCGCAAGCCCGACCTCCTGATCTACCTCAAATCATCGGTTCCGCACCTCGTCGCCCAGATCCAAAAGCGCGGCCGCGACTACGAGCAGGCAATGAGCCTTGAATATCTCGGCGGTCTGAACGAACGCTACGAAAAGTGGATCAATGAATATGACGGCAAGGTCCTCACCATCGAGGCCGACAACCTCGACTTCGAGAACCGCCCCGAAGACTTCGCCGCCATCACCGACCGCATCGACGCTGAACTCTACGGCCTTTTCCCGTTAGGGAAATAGGTGACCGGAATCTCAGTGGCTGGATCTGAATGCTGTCCGGTTACCGATAGCAATTCACACAAATAGTCAGTGATTGTGAAGAATTCCGATAATTATTCGTACATTAGTGCGGAAATATTTGCAAAGATTCTGCACTAAATATGGGAGGAGATAACAAAGAACGCTCTGATAAGGAAAGAATTAGGAGAGAGATAACGCGCGGAAAATACGGCGCAATATTCACGCCGTCTTCGTTTCCCGGTCTTACTGCCAATTATGCTACCAAACTGCTTTCTACTTTTGAGAAAGAAGGGTTGCTGGTACGCATTTCAAAAGGTGTGTACCTCAAGGCGAAGAAGACGCGCTTTGGCGTGTCATACCCGCCTATAGAGGAGATTGTAAGCCAGATTGCCAAACGTGATAAGGCTAAAATATTCCCGACCGGAGAAACTGCCGCAAATTTGATTGGGCTGTCAGAGCAGGTTACAATGAAAACTTGTTTCTTGACATCCGGCACGGCTCGGGAACTCAATATCGCTGGCAGAACCGTTGTGTTGAAACGGGCTGCGCCAAAGAATTTCGCATACAATAACGAGGTGGTAGGAGTTCTGGTCCAGGCTCTCAGAAGTATCGGAATCGAGAATATAACCGATGAAATGAAGGCAAAGATTCTCGCAATTCTGGCAGATGTGGAGATGGACAGGCGCTTCGAGGCCGATTTGAAACTGGCTCCAGCCTGGATTGAGAAACTTATTCTTGAACAGATTAGGCGATAGATTATGGCAAAATGGATTGATTACAGCGTTGATGAGCGCAATGCGCTTATTGCAAAAGTGGCAAAGGCCAAGAACATTGATGACGCTGCATCGGAGAAGGATTGGTGGGTTACTGCCGTTCTCTATGCGGTGTTCCATACAAGCATTGCGGAGTATTCTCTTTTCAAAGGCGGTACAAGTTTGAGCAAAGGCTGGGATATTATCAACCGATTCAGTGATGGGCAGTTTCATCTACGAGAAAGACCCTTTGGGTTTCGATGAATTGCTGAGCAGTGTTGCCGCCATTCAAGAGCGGTTCAGAAAATGCGTGACATCGAAATGATGGTCAGTGTACAGATATATTCGTTATAAACGCACAAAACGGTCATTAGGCGGCATAGAATCGTTAAGAGGTTTTTACATGTCTTTAATATGGCAGCATAGACAAGCTCAGAGGCAGCTGTTTTTTTCTTTGCCGCTCGGATTGTAGTAACAACAAGCTAAGCCTCCTCTCGACCCAGGAATTTTTGTAACGTGAAAAATTCCGGTCGAGAGGAGGCTTCGCTTGTCCCAACTATGGTGTCACTTCGACAAGCTCAGTGACCGTGGCTGTGGAACCTGCCGAACCACGGTTGGTGAGCTTGCCGAACCACAGTGACTTACAGACTTTCGATGTTCTTCGGGTTGAGGAGATTCTTGCCTTCCGGCGTGTAGGCGTACTCGATCCTGTCGGCGTAATGTTTCTCGACCTTGCCGCGCACAATCTTCATCGTGCTGTTAACCAGACCATTCTGCTCCGTGAACGGCTCAGGAAGCACCGCGACAGCCGCAGGAAGCCACCTCTCCGGGAACATTCCCTCGTGAGACCCACCCTTCTTGTAGGAATCGATCTCTTCCTGAATCTTCCTCAACATCGCCTCCTTACCCTCGCGTGAAGCCGGATCCAACCCCTTAGAGGAAACATATTCCTTGAGAGCGTCCTTCGCAGGAACGATCAGAACGATCGTGTAAGGATCCTGGTTGTTGTGAAGGATCACCTGCTCGATGTACTTCGAACCGTCGGTCAGCGAGTCCTCGAAACCCTCCGGGCTGTACTTCTCACCGTCCGATGAGATCAGCAGAGACTTGAAGCGACCGACGACGTAAAGATATTCAGAATCATACATATAGCCCATATCCCCGGTGTGCAGCCACCCGTCGCGCAGAGCCTCCGCCGTTCCCTGAGTATTCTTCCAGTAGCCTGCCATCACGTTCTCGCCGCGCACGACGATCTCGCCCTTTGTGCGGAGCGGAACCTCGTTGCCGTTGTCGTCGCAGATCTTGATGTCCAGAGGCTTCACGACACGGCCGGACGAACCGAACATAGCGTGACCCTCCGAATTGGCCGAGATGATAGGAGTCGCCTCAGACACACCGTAGCCCTGGAACATAGGGATGCCGATGGCGCATAAATATTTCTGAAGCTCGATATCCAGAAGCGCACCGCCGCCGACGAAGAACTCCATCCTGCCGCCGAATCCCTCGCGGACCTTCTTGAATATGATCTTGTCGAACAAGGCTAAGAGCGGTCTCTTCCAAAGCTGGAGGATGCCGCCGCGGTTGTAATATTCCTTGTTGTAGGAGATCGCAAGGTTGAGGGCGTAGTTGTAAAGTTTCTCGACC
>CAYZKZ010000057.1:2712-19158 GCA_964479325.1 uncultured Muribaculaceae bacterium | reverse complement strand
AGGGGAGGGATTTAGGGAGAGGGTAACGTGAATTGAAAGAGGTGGGCAGTCGCCTCCGAACGTGAGATAAAACTTTCAACAGCAAGTAATTGCCTACTTGCGAAAGTTGAGTAAATGAGATACGTTTTTATTGTGCAGGGAGAGGGGAGAGGCCATCTGACCCAGGCCATCTCTATGGAGCGTCTCCTGCGTGAGAACGGCCACGATGTCTGCGCCGTGCTTGTGGGCAAGAGTCCTGCCCGCAGACTGCCGTCATTTTTCGCCGAGACCATCAAGGCTCCTGTCGAGATGTTCGAGAGCTTCAATTTCGTGCCGTCCGCGTCGAACCGCAAGGCCAGTTCGCTTAAGACAGGACTGTACAATGTTCTCCACATCGCGGGATTCATCCCCTCGATCCGCTTCATCTCCGGAAGGTTGAGGGAGATCCAACCTGACGTGGTCGTCAATTTCTACGACATCCTCGGCACCTTGGGCTACCGGTTCAGCCGTCTTAAATCCCCGATGATCTGCCTCGGTCACCAGTTCCTCTTCCTGCACAAAGACTTCCGATTCCCTAAATCAGGCTATTCAGGCCACTTCGCTCTGAATATGTTCACGAATATGGTCGCGTCAGGGGCGGCCAAGATTCTTGCCTTGAGTTTCAGGCCGATGCCTGACGATTCTCGTCGCCGGATCAAGGTCGTTCCTCCTCTTCTGCGCCCAGCCGTGTTGGCTTTGAGGAGCGCTTCGGGAGAAGATGACCCGGCTGTGCGGGACGGCGGGTATATCCACGGCTATATGCTGAACGCCGGTTTTTCGCAGGATGTCCTTGAATGGCATTCCGCCCATCCGGATGTTCCGCTGAGGTTTTTCTGGGACAGGGCTGACGAGGCTCCCGTGAAGGTGGTTGACGAGACTCTGTCATTCTACTATCTGAATGACGAGGAGTTCCTCCGTCAGATGGCCGGATGCCACGCTTATGCCTCCACGGCCGGTTTCGAGTCCGTCTGTGAGGCTATGTATCTGGGCAAGCCTCTGCTAATGGTTCCGTCGCACATCGAGCAGAAATGCAACGCCTACGACGCGACTGAAGGCTGGAATATGACGGCGGACGGCCGGACTTCAGGAAGTGCTGTGCCGCATCCGGCTGTCGCCTCTGACCGGTTTGACCTGGATCTGTTGCTGCATTTCGCTGACAGTGAGTTCGTGGCGGATGAATCATTCCCTGATTGGGCGAGGTCAGCGGATAGTGTGTTTTTGAAAGAGTTGACTTTTTCTTAAAATTTCTTCAAAAATATTTGGATAATTCATCCGAATGCCCTACCTTTGCAATCCCAATCAGGAAGGACACTTCTTGAAAAGGTTGGAAAGATTCGTTAGCTCAGTTGGTAGAGCACAACACTTTTAATGTTGGGGTCTCGGGTTCGAGCCCCGAACGAATCACGAGACTTTTACAGAGTTACGCTTCCTTAGCTCAGTTGGTAGAGCAACTGACTCTTAATCAGTGGGTCTAGGGTTCGAGTCCCTAACAGAGCACGAAAAGGCTTCAGACATCGTCCGAAGCCTTTTTTGTTTGTAATAACGGACAGGTGGCTTCGGATTCATCATAACTTTGCATCGGTCGCTGACTTTTGCATCGGTCGCTGAGCCTGCCGAAGCGCCGATCGTGGATCAGCCGAAATAAAGGAAGCCCCTTAGCGACGGTCGCTGAGCTTGCCGAAGCGCCGACCTCACTGACAAGAACGAAATTTATGGACAGATTTGAGAAATACGAAAGTGATCTGGTTGACAGGCTCGTCGAGCTTGCCACGGAAAGAGGACTGATGGACGGAATGCTCCTCAGCACCCCCGACATCATCGCAAGATGGGAACCCATCGCCTTGGAATATTCCGGCGACGCGGTCCGTGAGTTCAACGCCTATCCGGAGGTCGTCCTTGCCTGGACAGCCTACATCGGGATGGCGGTGGCCTGCTGGTGGGACAAGGATTGGGTCAGGTACAAGAATCAGGGCTATTCGTCGCTTGTCGGAGAGAGGGGGTTCGACGACCTTGACGAACACGTCACAAGAGACATCCTGAAGCATCCTCTCAATTCCAAGGAAGCAAAGGACATCGCCGGTAATCTGGCCTTTCTGGCCGGGGAGGCATATTCATTTATGATGAGGCAGGGAGTCGAGCCTCAGAGCGTTGATGCCTTCAACATATTCAGACACACCCTTTCCGCAATGTACCGCATCGGGGCGGCCTTGGAGCTGAAGGCCCTGCGCTACAAGATGGAGAGGATTTGATCCGTCTATTTGGTGCGGCCGACAAGGCGGTCGGCGAAGTTGTGGAGAAGTTCCCTGCCGCGTTCGTCGCAGATTTCTGAGATGCGGTCCAAGGCTTTTCCGGTCAGTTCGATGACGGCGTTCCTCGCGTCCTCGCCGACCTTCAGGAAGTCGTAGATCTCCTTGACCCTGCGGATTTTCTCCGCTTTTTCCCCGTCTGTCACGGCTTTCATTGACATCGCCTCCGTCAGTTTGGCTTTCGTCTCGGGGGCAGCCTTCTCGAATGCCCTTACCGTAAGCCAGCTCTTCTTCTCGTTGAGGATGTCCCCGCCGATCGGTTTGCCGAAGACTTTGACATCCCCGTAGGCGTCGAGATAGTCATCGGCGACCTGGAACGCCAGGCCAAGGTCGTAGCCATAGTCGTACAGACGGTTGCAGTCCTCTTTCGGCGCGCCTGCGATGATGGCTCCCATCTTGGCGGAACAGGCTATCAGAACGCTTGTCTTCAGCCCTATCATCTTCATATAATCCTCCATCGGAACGGTCTGGAGACGCTCGAAATCCATATCGTACTGCTGACCCTCGCACACTTCTGCGGAGGTCTTGGTGAACAGGTCAAGCACATCTCTGACGACATTCCTCGGCGCTCTCGCGATTCTTGCGTAGCTGTCGATGCACATCACGTCCCCTGAAAGGATCGCCGTGTCCGGATTCCATTTCTTCCAGACCGTGTCAACCCCTCTGCGCAGAGGAGAGCGGTCCATAATGTCGTCGTGGATCAGCGTGAAGCTGTGGAACACCTCAATTCCCGCCGCCGGCTCCAGAATCTCCGGAGTCAACTCATCCTTGTAGAGTGAATATGCCGTGAGGCACAATGTCGGGCGGATTCTTTTTCCCCCGATCGCTATCATATACCTGAGCGGATCGTAAAGCCCCGAAGGCTCGTCCGTGAACCTGATTTCCTTGAAAAGCTTGCCGACCGCGGCGTCAATGGTTTCCTGTGTAAGCATATTCCGTTTTTTAGGGGCGTAAAGATAGGCAATTTCATTGGAAAAACTATCGTCAACCTCTGCAAGATTTTCTTGCCGATTAATGATATTATCCCTATATTGCGTCCGAAAGTGTGGCGAGTGACCGCACTCGGTGAAAGCCAAAGACTTTAACCATAACCGTAAGCAATATGTCAACGCAAAGCCACAAAATCACTGGCCTGCAAGGCTCAAAACACTAATGATAAGTAAGTGCAGGATTAATTGTGAACTGATATGATAAGAAATGGAAGTTGTTGATATATTCAAGAGTGAGAAAACCATATTTTTATGGCATTTATCATATTGATTGTGATGGGATATGGTGGTAAATTTATTTATTCTCGTAGTATTTTGCAGAAAGGAGTGGTTGTTGAGGCAGTAATCTGTAGTGTTCGAACAGGAAGAAAAGGTATGTTGCTTTATGATTATAAATATATTGTAGATTGTAAAAAATATTCTGGAATGTCCCGCGATCCTTCTAACAATGCGAGATGCAACGACACTATTATGATAGTAGTCAGCGCGAAGAATAATGAGTGGAGCCAGATTGTCCGCCTAAATAAAAAGCAGGAAGTCACACTTTCATCTGAACATCCTATATATGTCATTGTTAACAATATGTCGTCAAATGAAAAAAAGTCTTTGGAAGATCGAATCAAGGCCGACCTCAGAAAACGGTATAGGGTGAAAGATGAATAGAATGAACAGATTATTTTGCAATCGGCGAGTACGCCCATCCTCGCTGGAAGCACCTGTGAGCCATCCTGGCGTTCCCGAATCCGTTATGCGGAGCGGTTTGAAGTACACTCATCACCGCCTGAAGCCCCTGGAAGACCGATTGGTGTACTCGCCAATTGCACGGGCAGCCCTTGGAGAGTAGTATCTGCTAATCGTCACGACATATATACCGCACTTGAACGAATTCTGTCATCTATGAGTAAGAAAGTGAGCATAAACAAAAAAGCATTTATTAAAGATTTTAATGCCAAAATGGAGCCATCAATTTATGCACCGATGACAAAAATCGACAAACAGAAGGTGCGGACAGGAAAGGCGTATGTTGAGAGCGACAATTTTGCAACTCTGCTTGATTGGATTTTTCATTCTATTTCGGCACGACTGATAAAATTATTGTAGAGTATGTGGTCAAATCAGATGAATCTAATAATAAAGAATAGAATATGCTTGTTGTTTCATCAAAAGGAGATTTACGTCTATATGTTATAACATATTTGGTCACTTTCATTTTGGTATTCATATACTGTTTTATTTTTAATCATAATCTTGTAAAAGACGGTGAAATAATTGAGGCTGTGATAACAAGAAAATATACTGGCACCAAAGGTCGGCCGTATTGCGACTATGCTTATACTGTAGGGCAAACAAATTTCACGGGTTCGACAAATCCGGCCAAGAACGCGCGGGTCAACGACACTATTTTGGTTGTAGCAAGTATAAAAAAACACCAAAGAAGCAGGCCGATCAGTCTTTTGAATGGACGAGCTATAATCTCGGCAGACATTAAACAAAGGGTTGTTGTTAACAATATGTCCGCGGATGAGAAGCGGGAACTGTCGGACAAACTGATGGCCGACCTTAGACGACGGTATTGGGTGAAAAGCAAGAAAGGCAAGTAGGCGATGCGAGGAACGAACAGAATTATTTGCAATCGGCGAGTACGCCCATCCTCGTTGGAAGCCACTGTGGGCCATCCTGGCGTTCCCGAATCCGTTATGCGGAGCGGTTTGAAGTACACTCATTACCGCCTGAAGCCCCTGGAAGGCCGATCGGTGTACTCGCCAACTTCACGGGTGGTCATTAGAGGACAGTTCTTGTTGGTCGCGATGCTGCTGGTGTGCCAGATGCTGGCGGCGAAGGATGTCGTGGTGTCTGATTCGACATATTCATACACAAAAGGGGCGAGTGGGGAGAAAATCCGCATTACTGAATATACCGTCAGGAATATGTCTGATGAGCCGTACCTTACGTGGGTTGATTTCGGCGGCCGCGGTGAGGCAAGGAGAAGAAGAATCTTCAGATACTTCCACGCTCCGCGCGGTGATATGAATCTGGCTATGCTGATGACTGACAATGTCGCGCGGGAGTCGGAAGACGTGATCCTTGGAGTGTCGTTCATCAAGGTGCTGAAGCCTCACGGCTCGTTTAAGTATGTGGTTGTGAATGAAAAGGATGACAGAGACTTCCGCAGGGGAATCGTTGTCGAGAAAGCCTCGGTTGTCGCTAAGATAATCGGCTTCCAGGTTCCGGAGACATTCTCGTTCGCTAATGACGAACTGGTCGTGCCATTTTGCAATTCTGAATTTCGTTAGTATCTTTGCGGGCGAAAAGGGTCCGGACCTCTGACAAGGGAATGGTCCTGTGTTCTTGAAACCACGTTAAAAACAAGAAGAAAATATGTCAAACCCAACGAATCAACAGCGTGAGTCGCTGTCTGTTACCTACGTCTGGATGTCAGTGACATTCTGCGTGTGCCTGGTAGTCTCAAACATCTTCATCCCAAGGCTCTGGCAGGTGGGTCCACTTCCGGTCCAGTTGACCGGAGCGGTGCTGCTTTTCCCGATCTCCTACATCCTTAACGATTGCCTCACAGAGGTTTACGGGTATAAGAAAGCCCGTCTTACTATCTGGATTGGATTCGCTATGTGCCTGTTCGTCTCGATTGCGTCGTTCATCGTCACAAAACTGCCGAAGCCGATGTATCCCGACAGCTACGCTGCCGCCGAGAGCTTCAACTCCCTCTTCGGACTCGTTCCCCGTTCGATGATCGGCTCGCTTCTCGCGTTCATCGCCGGATCGACAGTCAACGCCTGGATAATGTCCAAGATGAAAGTCGCCACGAAAGGAAAGGGCTTCGGTTGGAGGGCGATCATCTCCACGATCGGAGGAGAGGCCACCGACTCGCTGATCTTCTTCCCGATCGCATTCGGAGGAATGTTGCCGTTCGGTGCTGTCGTCAACCTTATGCTTACGCAGGTTGTGGCGAAGACTCTCTACGAGATCATCATCCTTCCGGTTACGTCCTGGGTCGTGAGAAAGGTGAAGGCCATTGAAGGCATCGACACCTACGACAACAACATCTCGTACAATCCGTTTAAAGTTAATGAAATATAATAGCCAGGCCGCCGCCCTCCAAAGACTGCCGAGGTGCGGAGGCTTGCCTTGAATGAACACTATGGCAGAAGGAAGAGAACTTGAGGGACTGCATTCCCTCGGCAAAAAAACTGAATATAAAAGCGACTACGCTCCTGAGCTCTTGGAGACATTCGTCAACAAGCATCAGGACAATGACTACTGGGTGCGTTTCAACTGCCCGGAGTTCACGAGCCTTTGCCCGATCACAGGGCAGCCCGACTTCGCTGAGATCCGCATCAGCTACATTCCCGACGTGCGGATGGTTGAGAGCAAGAGCCTGAAACTCTATCTGTTCAGTTTCCGCAATCACGGGGACTTCCACGAGGACTGCGTCAACAAGATTATGAAGGATCTCATCAAGCTGATGGATCCTAAGTACATCGAGGTGACCGGCCTTTTCACCCCGCGCGGAGGCATCTCTATCTACCCTTACGCCAACTACGGCCGCCCCGGCACAAAGTACGAGGCACTTGCCGAGCGGCGTTTCGCCACCCACGAATAGCCCGCGACAAAAACGGCACCTGCTGTCTATGAATATTCGGAGACTCTTTCTGAATATTCAAAGTAATGACTATCTTTGCCCTTGAATATGACAGGACAAGCGACAGTGGTCAAAAATGCGGGAAGTCATTTCCTGCTATCTCGGCTTCCGGAGTGGCGGCCGTTTCCCGCCGTGCTGAAAGGCAAGGTGCGGCTTTCCGGCAGCGGGGCGACAAACCCCGTGGCCGTCGGCGACAATGTGACTTATGAATATTCAGAAGCGCCATCCGTCACTCATCCGGCCTCGATTGTCGAGGTGCTTGACCGCAGGAACTATGTGGTGCGCCGTTCGACCAACCTGTCCCGCCAGTCGCACGTGATCGCCGCCAATCTTGACAGGGCGTTCATCGTTGTGACGCTGTTCTTTCCTGAGATCAAGCTTCCTTTTCTTGACCGGCTTCTTGTGACCTGTGAGGTGTATGGAATCCCGGTGACCATTGTCCTGAACAAGGTTGACATATTCAGAAAGGAATTTCCGGAGCAGCTCGCCGACTTCCACCGCATCTACGAGAGCGCCGGGTATGAGGTCATCGAGACTTCGGCATTGACAGGTGAGGGTATTGACGCTTTGAAGGCCGCCATCGGCTCGGCGGACGAGGGACGCGTCTGTCTTTTCTCAGGCGAGTCCGGGGTGGGGAAGTCGTCCATAATCAGGGCTTTGGATCCGTCACTGAATCCTAAGGTCGGCGACATTTCGCTCGCTCACCTTCAAGGTAGGCACACAACTTCCCTTTACGAGATGTACCCGCTCTCCTCAGGCGGCTTCATCATTGACTCCCCGGGACTTCGGGGGTTCGGTCTGGTGTCCCTGAAGAAAGAGGAGATCGCCCTCTATTTCCCGGAGATGCTGAGGTTCAACCAAGGATGCCGTTTCACGCCCTGCACCCACACCCACGAGCCGGGTTGCGCTGTCAAGCAAGCCGTCGATGACGGCCTGATCTCCGCCGAGCGCTACAACTCCTACCTCGGAATGCTCGAGGAGGACAAAAAATTCAGGTAAACCTCTCACAAGCCGCCGAGCTTGCGGTCGCTGAGTCTTCGGTCACTGAGCTTGTCGAAGTGTCCGGCGGATGTTCTCCGCTACTTCGATATTCGGTCACTTCGGCAAGCTCAGTGGCCGAAAAGAATCCTACATTTAGCATTTGCTCTTCCGCCTTTTTGTGCTATCTTTGCAAAAAGAGTAAAAGGTCTTACTATAAGATATGGTACTGGAAAAGCAGATACTGATGTTTCTCAACATCGCTCACAATAGTGTGAAGCAGTGTATGTCCGAGGTGTTCCAGAGGGGTGGGTTCAACCTGACTCCGGAGCAGTTCCTCGTGATGGACACGCTTTGGGACGAGGGGGTCCTGACGCAGCAGCAGATCGCCGACATCACAATGAGGGACAAGAACTCCATCGTCAAGCTCATCGACGGGCTGGAGAGCCGCAAGCTGGTCCGCAGGGTCAGCAACCCTAAGGACAGGAGGCAGAACCTCATCGAGGTGACGCCATATTCCCGGAAAATCAAGGATTCCGTGACGGAACTTTCCTTGGAGGCGGTCGCCGCCATTGTCGGAGGCATCCCGCGCGAGGAACTGGAGGCTTTCGTCAAGACTCTGGCGAAGATGGAGCAAAACATCAACCCGAAGTCTGACCTGGAGGCTTTGGCGAGGAAATACCCTACCCGCGGCGCCAATGCCTCGGGTCATTCATCTGATAAAAATTAGGATTATGGGACGACTGTATGATCTGTTGATGAAGGATTACCGCCTCAAGGAAGGCCTTAACGCCTGCATCAACTGCGGAACCTGCACGGCCATATGTCCGGCCGCGGAGTTCTACCGCTACGATCCCCGCAGGATAGTGGACATTGTCCAGAGCAAGGACGAGGGGGAGATTGAGAAGTTGCTGAAAAGCGACACGATCTGGTACTGCGGAGAGTGTATGAGCTGCGTG
Organism: uncultured Muribaculaceae bacterium; assembly: GCA_964479325.1. Lineage (GTDB taxonomy): Bacteria > Bacteroidota > Bacteroidia > Bacteroidales > UBA932 > Cryptobacteroides. The sequence goes on along the minus strand of CAYZKZ010000057.1, from coordinate 10,250 downwards.
ACGAGATGTCCGCGGAAAAACGCTCCGGGACTGATCATTATGGCTCTGCGAGGCCTCTCCATTGACTTGGGCTACTTCATTGAGTCCGAGAAAGGCCGTCAGCAGTTCCTTCTTTCCAAGGACTTGTGCTCCAATGTGCTGGACTACGGCTATTGCGTCTATCCACGCCGTTTCGACTACGCCGGACACCCGGAGGCGGGAAAGGTCTGGGAATGGGAGGAGAAGCATCTGGACGATGTCTTCGAACGGTTGGGTGCCAATCTGGACGGAAAAGGTCCGGGGGCAATGCGCCGCATCCCTCAGGAGGATCTTGACCAGCTCAAGAGAATCTTCGACGAGACAGGAGCCACCGAAAGGATGGAGAAAGTCAGGGAGGCCGGACTGAAAAAGGCGGCCGAGATGGGTCTCACCGAGGACGAGTTCATCGCGAAAATCTACACGGACAGCGATCCGAAACACTTAAACAGATAGCCCTCAATGATCTACGAAGGCAAACAGAAAATCTGGTCTGACTACCAGAAAGAGATACCGGACGACCACTATTTCTACGTCCGCAGCTGCATCAGGCAGAGTTTCTTCCCGGCTTCGGAAGCGACTTTTCTAAGGATAACCCGGCAGGAGCTGGGCCGTGACATCTTCGAGACAGAGCATCACACGACCTGCGGCGGCATCGCCTATCATTCGGACACGATCCCGCAGGAGACCGTGATGACGATCATCGCTCGCCAGTTCGCCCTGATGGCGAAGAACGGATACGAGAATTATGTCTGCTCCTGCATCACCTCGTTCGGTCTGTACTGTGAGACGATGGAGACCTGGCGGGAGTTCCCGGAGCTGGAGGCGAAGATCCGCGAGAATCTGTGGAAGACCTGCGGACTTGAGTTCGCCAAGCCGAAGTTCCTTGTCCACGCGAGCGACCTGATCTACAAGTACCGCAACCTCATCGCCGCAAGGGCTAAGCATAAGCTTGTGGATGTCCACACCGGCCGGCCGCTCAAGGTGGTTGAACACATCGGGTGTCATTATTCCAAGATGTTTCCGTCGAAAGGTGTCGGCGGAGCGGAGTACCCTTACGTCCTGGTCGGGATGGTCGAGGCCTGGGGAGGCGAGATCGTGGACTATCCGGAAAGGCGGCATTGCTGCGGATTCGGTTTCAGGCAGTACCTCATCAAGGGCAACAGGGGCTATTCGGTCTCCAACACCCACAAGAAGTTCGAGAGTATGGAGCCTTTCCATCCTGACCTGATCATCACCAACTGTCCGGGATGTCCGTATTTCCTTGACAGATGGCAGTATGTGATCGCGGAATCGACGGGCAAGACCTACGGGGAGCAGGGACGTGGAATTCCTGTCTTCACCTACGAGGAGGTCGCTGGACTCGTCCTCGGCTACGATCCGTGGGATCTTGGGCTTCAGACCCATCAGGTCAGCGTCGAGCCGCTGCTGGACAAGATGGGCGTTGAGTATGACCCCGCCCGCAAGTTCCTCGGCAAGAACGGTAAGGACATCGGCCGCCCCGGCTGCTGCACCTGCTTGAAATAGAATCAAAATGAATATTTCAATTTATGAAAAATAATGTACTTATCATAGGAGGTGGGCCTGCCGGACTGGAGGCGGCGTCAGGTCTCCAGAGACTGGGCTACAATGTCATACTTGTCGAACGAACCCCGATGTTGGGCGGTCACTTGGCCTCCTGGGACAGGCTGTTCCCGGACGGAGCGTCCGCGTCGGCGGCGCTTGACGGCCTCTTGGGAAAGATGGACGGGGTCAAGTGCTTCACCGACACCGAGGTCCAGTCGATAAACCGCTTGGATAAGTCTTACAATGTGATTCTGTCGAACGGCATCACCATGCTTGCGGACGCTGTGCTCGTCGCCAGCGGCTTTGATCTCTTCAAGGCCGAGAGAAAGGAGGAGTACGGCTACGGAATCTATGACCACGTGATCACCAACGCCGATCTGGAGTCCTGGTTTGCGTCAGGCTCGGATGTCAGGATAGACAATCCGAAGAAGATCGGGTTCGTCCACTGTGTCGGCTCCCGCGACGAGAAGTCAGGGTGCAGGGCCTGCTCGAAGGTCTGCTGCGCCACGGCCGTCAAGCAGGCCTGTGAGATGCGGCAAGCCTTCCCTGACGCCCAGATCTACTGTTTCTATATGGATCTCAGAATGTTCGGCCGTCACTACGAGGATCTTTACCTCAGCGCGCAGAAGGACTACGGAGTACGTTTCATCAGAGGACGTGTCGCCGAGGTGTCCGAGAACGTGGACGGAAGCCTTCTCGTCAAGGCGGAGGACACGGTGGCCGGAAAGCCTTTGAAAGTCACCCTTGACCTGCTCGTGCTGATGGCCGGAATGCGTCCGTCGGCTGCGGGAAAGAGGGTAGGTGACCTCCTTGAGATGCCTGTTGAGGATGATGGCTTCTTTGCCGTCCGTGACGGAATCCTTGCTGGTCAGCGCAGCCAGCTTCCGGGCGTTTTCCTCGCCGGAGCCGCCACCGGGCCGAAAACCCTTCCGGAGACTCTCGCGGAGGCCCGCGGCGCTGTCGTGGAGATTGACCGCTACCTCGCCGACATATTCCCTGACGCTAAGAATTACAAGGCTTTGGTTCGCGAGAGATGGTAGATTTCGGTTTCGGTCTGGTTCCAAGTTCCAGAATCAATCTTGACCTGTTCGACAGGGAAAAGTTCGACGCTCTCGCGGCTGTCGAGCCGGATGTGCGCAAGTGTATGGCCTGCGGCAGCTGCACCGCTGTCTGCACGGCCGGGCAGTTCGTTCCCACAAGCCTTCGCTCTGCCATTGAGGAACTTCACAACGGTCATCCTGACAAGGCTTTGGACTATTTGAAGGGATGCCAGTTGTGCGGCAAATGCTCGATGGTCTGCCCGAGGGGCATCAACACAAGGCATCTGATTTTGTCGATCACTAAAATCTACGGTACGAAATGAGTCCAATGATCCATCTTTTGGCCGCGCAGGCCGCTCCCGAAGTCATCGACAGGATTCCGTCCGGCTACAGCAATTTCGTGATCCCGTTCGTCGTCGGCATCAGTTTTATGCTGATCTGGCTGACCGTGGGGCTTATCCGGCTTTTAGCCAAGATTCCCGCCGATGACAGGCGCAGGTTCTGGAAATCGCTGGTTACTCCCAAGACTGCGCTGAAGAACATCAAGGACTTGTTCTGCGACTGCCTTTTCCACACCAAGATCTGGAAGCGCAAGCCGCTTCTCGGGTATATGCACTCGGCCATCGCTTTCGGATGGTTTATGCTGATTGTCCTTGGCCACATCGAGGTCGCCCTGTTCGTGCCTAAGCATCTGGCCTGGACGGAAGGCGGTCTTTTCTACCCGATTTTCTACCGGTTCTTTGTCTGGATCAACCCTGGGCACGTGACCCTGAGGGGATGGTTCTTCTTTTTCCTGATGGACTTCTTCCTTCTTTATGTGCTGACCGGTGTCGGAATGGCCATATTCAAAAGGTTCAGGTCCATTGTGTTGGGAATGAGGCACACTACGAAGCCGTCGCTGGCCGACCGTGTGGCGCTGTACAGCCTTTGGCTGATTTTCCCGCTGAGGCTTCTCGCCGAGAGTTTCACGGCTGACCTGAGCGGCGGAAGTTTCCTGACGGTTCCGGTCAACCATCTGTGGCACTGGATATTCGGAGACAAACTCTTTTTTATGCCGGTCTGGTGGGCCTATTCGATCTGTCTGGGTCTTTTCTTCGCTGCGATGCCGTTCAGCCGCTATATGCACATCCTGACCGAGGTTCTCTGGATCTTGCTGCGCAACGCGGGAATCCAGCCGAGGCATCCTCGAAAGGGTGTGGCGGAGGCGGAGATCTACGCCTGCTCAAGCTGCGGGCTTTGTCTGGACGCCTGTCCGATGAATGTGCAGAAGAAGAATCTGAAATATTCATCTGTCTATTTCATACGTTTCCTGCGCCGTCATAACGAGAAGAAGATCAATGACATCGCTGAAAAGTGCCTGATGTGTGACAAGTGTCACGCCCTGTGCCCGGTCGGGGTTGACGCTCCGGCGCTGAGGCGGGCGCAGAGGGCTACGGTGAACAATTCGTTGGGGTATGACTATTCGTACCTGAAAGGCTTCCCGCATGTGGGGGGTATCTCGGATGACTGCGTCGCTTCGATGGTTGGTGAGCTTTGCCGAACCACAAGCTCAGCGACCGCAACAAGCTCAGCGACCGCAGTACGGCTGGTCCCTGAGCCTGTCGAAGGGCCTGCTGTATCGGTATGTCCAGTCCCTGAGCCTGTCGAAGGGCCGGAGGTGATGTACTTCGCCGGATGTATGACCCACTTGACCCCAAGGATCATCAAGTCAATTGAAAAAGTCTTCAAGGCCGCCGGAGTCGAATATGTCTTCGCCGACCGGGACGGAGGAATCTGCTGCGGCCGTCCTCTGCTGCTGGCCGGAAAAACCGACGCCGCCTACGAGACCATCGCCGCCAACCGCAGGATGATTATAGCCTCCGGCTGCCGGACATTAGTGCTCTCCTGCCCGATCTGCTACAAGATCTTCAAGGATGAATATGCTCTCGACGGTGTCGAGGTGCTTCACTACACGCAGTTCATCAAGCGTCTTGTGGATTCCGGCAGACTGAGTCTTTCTGCTTCCGACGAGCGGATGGTCTATCACGATCCGTGTGAGTTGGGACGCGGCTGCGGAGTCTATAGTGAGCCGAGGGCTGTCCTCGGACAGTTGGGAACTCTGGTCAAGGCAGCGAAGGAAGGCGACGAGAGTGTCTGCTGCGGTGGCAGTCTGGGCAGTCTTACCCTTGACACGCGCGACCGCTCGAAAATCACAGAGTCCTCGGTCGCCAATCTTCTCCAGAACAAGCCAAGGACCATTGTGACCGCCTGTCCGCAGTGCCTTAAGACTTTCTCCGAGTCTGTTCCGGACTCGGTTGAGGTCAAGGACTTCGCCGAGGTCGTCTCAAAGAGCCTTTAGGCACCGAAGATGTGAAAGCGGTCAGGATTTGTCCTGACCGCTTTTTTTTGTCGCTTCGACAGGCTCAGCGACCGAATAGTCCGGCCATAGTAACCGTCGCCTCGACAGGCTCGGCGACCGAATAGTCCGGCCATTGCAAGCGTCGCTTCAATGGTCAATGAACTACTCTGCGACCTGATTCCTTCGGTCACTGAGCTTGTCGAAGTGCCGAAGCCGATTGTTTCATTTTGGTAATAATATTCAAAATATTCAAAAAGTTTTTTAGCATAGTGCGCTTTTTAGGTGTCTTACTAAATGTAAAAACATTTTTATGCTCTATGAAACTAAAACTCATAACAAAAATCTTTCTGGTGGCGCCGCTGATTCTGGGCGGTGTAGCCTGTCAGAAACAAAACGAGTCTGAGGTGCAGGACACTGTCGTCATCCGGACGGAGCTGAAGGCCAAGACCCCGGCTACACTGGTGGGTGGAGGCACGGATCAGATCACGATCTACGCCACCTGCGACTGGTCACTTGAAGGCGAGGACTGGTTCACAATCGAGCCTGCCTCAGGAGAGAAGGGTGTCAGCGAGTCAGTCATCACGACCCAGCCGAACACCACCGGCACCGACCGCACAGGCACAATCCGTCTGAAGGCCGGATCCTACACAGGCACCTACACGTTCACACAGGCCGGCAAGTGATGAGATCCGAAGACTGCAGGCGCGTCCTGGATTTCTTCTTCAGCGGCGTTGAGGTTTCCGAGGAACTTAAGCAGAAGTACCTTGGATGGCTCAGTGCGTACGGAGATGAACCGGAGGTGAAGGCTTTGCTTGAGGAGTATTGGGAATCTGTCTCGTCCGACTGTCCGGAATTCGATCTGGCCGAAGGACTCGACAGGCTGATGGAGACCATTGGAGGGAATCCGTCGGCGAATCCTTCCGCGGATGTGCCGGAGAAGACCCCGGAAAGGACCGGAGTCCGGAGGACCGGCAGGATATTCAGATACTGCTCTGTCGCTGCCGCCGCCGTCGCTCTTTTTGTCGCCGGCGCCGCGACCGCTAAGTTCGCCTTCACTCCCGAAAAGGAGACCGTCCTGGTCGCATCCTCGGACAATGCCTGTTCCTACACTCTTCCTGACGGGACTGATGTCTGGCTCAACAGGGACGCCCGTCTGTCCTACAATCAGGATTTCGGGAAGGGGCGCAGGGAGGTCACGATCGATGGGGAGGGCTATTTCGAGGTCGTCAGAAACGAGGATTGCCCGTTCATCGTGACAATGCACGACAATCTGCGCTTGAAAGTCCTCGGAACAACCTTCAATGTCCGCAGCGACAGGGATGATCACTGCGCCGAGGTGATACTCCGCAGCGGCTCTGTCCAGGTCTCTGATGTCAGCAGCAACGAGCTTGTCATCCTGAAACCCGACCAGAAATATTTCTGGGACAGGGGCAGGACCGAGGTCTCGTCTGTGAACTCCAACGATTGCTGCCGGTGGTACGAGCGCAGGCTCGCCTTCGACAATGTCAGGCTCGGAGACATTCTCGAGAGTCTCTCCCACAAGTATCAGATGAAGATAACATCCAATGTCGGAGAACTTGGGAACAAAAGGCTGTCGCTGACAGTCAGGAATGAATCCGTTGAGGAAATCCTGGATGTACTCTCAACTCTCCTTCCGCTCCGATGGGAGCGTCAGGGAAGGACAATCATAATAATTGATGACAAAACAAACCAAACTATAGTAAAATAAATGAAAGGAATATCTAACATTCTTCCTTCGTTCCCAAAGGCGGCTCTCTGTCTGCTGCTGGCGCTTGGCCTTTCAGTCGGTGCATTTGCGCAGGGCAGAACCGCTGACGTGAATGTCAAGGATGTGACAGTCAAGGAACTCCTCAAGGCCATCGAGTCCGGAAGTTCCTACACTTTCGCCTACGTTGACGCTGACATCGACCTTGCCCGCAAGGTTTCCGTCACGGCGAAGAACGAGGACATCGAGGCTATCCTCAAGAGGACGCTTCCTGATGTCAAGGTTGAATTCAAGGATCAGAAGATCATCCTCAGCAAGAAGGCTCCACAGGCCAAGTCCCAGAGCGTCAAGGCTTCCAGCCCTAAGGTGGTCACGGGAAAGGTTGTGGACAAGTCAGGACAGCCTGTGATCGGAGCGATGGTCATCGAGCGCGGCACCAACAACGGCACCGGCACTGACCTTGACGGTAATTACGAACTGAAGGTGAAGGGCGACAACGCCGTTCTGGATGTCTCGATCATCGGCTACAACGCCGCTTCGGCCACTCTCGCCGCTGGACAGTCAAAGGCTGACTTCGTCCTTGAGGAAGAGGCCATCCGGCTTGACGATGTCGTTGTCATCGGTTACGGCGCCCAGAACAAGAGGGATGTGACGACCTCCATCGCCTCCATCAAGGCTGCTGATTTCGCCAACACCCCGACCACCGACTTTCGTGAGTCTATGGCGGCCAAGATGCCAGGTGTTCAGGTCATCAACCTTGGCGGCCAGCCATCCGGCAACGTCTCCGTGAGAGTCAGGGGAATCCAGTCTGCCACATCCGGCAACGACCCTCTCTATGTCATCGACGGAATCC
>CAYZKZ010000057.1:0-2702 GCA_964479325.1 uncultured Muribaculaceae bacterium | reverse complement strand
TTGCGACTCAAGGGCTTTCGCCAACCTCGACGGTAATGACATCGAGAGCCTTGAGGTCTTGAAGGACGCTTCCGCCGCCGCCATCTACGGTTCCAGGGGATCCTGCGGTGTCATTCTTGTCACAACCAAGAGAGGCGGCAATTCCGAGTCACCTGTGATTTCCTACGACGGTCAGTTCAGCGTCTCCAACGTCTCCAAGAAGATCGATATGCTCGACGCCTACGAGTTCGCCGAGATATTCAAAGAGTCCCGCGACGGAGCCTATCTGTTCAATGTGCCGGAAGGTTCCATCGGCGACGCTTACGGCAGCCGTCCGCAGTCCTATCACAATGTCGATCCGCTCATCCTGGCCTATCTTCAGGACGAGACCGGGACTTTGACGAACACCGACTGGCAGGACGAGATTTTCCGCACGGCGCTTTCGCACAAGCACGCCCTCAGCGTTTCGGCCAGAACCAAGAACTACAACTACTATATCGGCCTCAACTACCTCAACCGCGAGGGAACGATCATCGGATCGGACTTCGAAAGGTACGGAATGAGAGCCAACCTTGACGGAAAGAGAGGCAGGCTCAAGTATGGTGTCAGCTTCTCTCCGTCATATTCAAAGACAAATTATGTGAACTCCGACGGCCAGTACGGCAGCGACGGTGTGATCGCGACCGCCCTTATGGCTCCGCCTGTGTTCCCGGCCTACAACGCCGACGGCTCGTACAACTGGGATATGAACGGCTACCTCAGGTTCAATACCTACGACACCCAGACCAACGAGGTCCTCAACCCTGTGGCCTTGGCTCTTGAGATCGACGATGTCAGGGAGAAACTCAACCTTGTGGGCAACGTCTATGCTTCCTACGAGTTCATCAAGGGACTTGAGTACAAGGTGACCGCCGGTGGTGACTACTATTCCTACATCAGGAACTACTACCGTCCGTCCTACATTCCGTTCAAGGGCTTGAAGTACTACGACAAGCCATCGACCCCGACGGCGGCCAACTACGCCAACTCCTATTTCCACTGGAACATCACCAACCAGATTTCCTACAACAGGAAGTTCGGTGAGCACTCCATCAACGCCGTCGCTGTCTATGAGGCTGAGAAACAGTCCATCCAGACTTCGGCCATCAAAGGCACCGGCACCGTGGGTGACGACAAGATCAGGACAACCAAGAGCAAGACGATCTCGATAGACGACACCTATAACGACAAGTACGCCTACACGTTCGCTTCCTGGCTCGTCAGGGCGCAGTACTCCTACAAGGGGCGCTATATGCTTTCCGCGTCCGTCAGAGGTGACGCCTCCTCACGTTTCGCCCCTAAGACAAGGTGGGGCTACTTCCCGGCCGTGTCAGCCGGATGGCGCATAAGCGACGAGAGCTTTATGAGCAGGACGAAGACCTGGCTGAACGACCTCAAGCTGCGTGTCAGCGTAGGACAGACCGGTAACGCCCAGATCGGAAACTCCGCCTACCTTGCCCTTTACGGCTCGGACAACCTTGACCTCGGCAACGGAATCGTCAACTCCATCTACCCTAAGCAGATAGCCAACAACGAGCTTGGTTGGGAGAAGAACATGCAGACCAACGTCGGTTTCGACGCGTCCCTGTGGAACGGCCTCCTCGGCGTCAATGTTGACCTATACTATTCAAAGACCACGGATATGCTTTTCGACATTCCTGTGTCGGCTGTCTCGGGACTTTCCAAGTCCAACGTCAACATCGGATCGATGCAGAACAAGGGCGTCGAGATCACACTGACCTCACACAAGTCGTTCGGTGACTTCTCGATGGACTGGAACGCCAACTGGTCGCTGAACCGCAACAAGGTCCTTTCACTCGGCGACGAGGACGCTCCGCTGATCGTCTCTTCTTCCTATTCCGGAGCCAACTACATCACGAAGGTGGGCTACCCTGTGGGCTGCTACTATCTTCTCGTGCAGGACGGTGTTTTCCACAATCAGGAGGAACTTGACACCTACCCTCACTTCGACACCACTGTTGTCGGCGACTTCCGTTTCGTGGACGCCAACGGCGACGGCAAGCTCGACAAGGACACAGACCGCGTGATCGTCGGCAACTATATGCCTGACTTCTACTACGGTTTCGGGGTGCGCCTCGGCTGGAAAGGACTCGACCTGGCTGCCAACTTCCAGGGAGTCTATGGCAATGAGATCCTGAACCTTGAGAGACGTTATCTTCTGAATATGGAAGCGTCTTCGAATATGATGAAGGAGTCCCTGAACAGATTCCCTTACGGCAACCTCAACAGAGCGACCAGAAAGTCCTCCGGCAACAACGGATCCTGCACCTCCACCTTCCATCTGGAGGACGGCTCCTACCTAAGGCTGCAGAACCTTTCCATCGGCTACACTATGCCTGACAAGTGGTTCCGCAAGACGAGCATCAGCAAGATGAGGTTCTACATCCAGGGCACCAACCTGTTCACCCTGACTCACTACTCAGGCTACAACCCTGAGGTCAACAAGAGGTCAACCAACGCGTTGAGCCCGGGCGAGGACTATTGCTCCTACCCTCTTTCAAGAACTTTCAGCGTCGGTGTAAACTTTAATCTGTAATGAATATGAAAAATATCATAAAAACAGCTGCCGTCGCGGTTTCCGCCGCCCTTTGTCTCGCTTCCTGCGGAGACTCGTTCTTCGAGCAGTACCCGGCGAACACAGTGACCGAAGGCAACTATTACCA
>CAYZKZ010000056.1:0-19280 GCA_964479325.1 uncultured Muribaculaceae bacterium | reverse complement strand
CATCATCGAGGCCGCAGCCGAGAAGGGACTCAAGACTGTCGTCGAGTACGGCGAGGCCGCCTTCTACGGACCGAAGCTTGACTTTATGGTCAAGGACGCGATCGGAAGGAAGTGGCAGCTCGGCACGATTCAGGTGGATTACAACCTTCCTGAGAGGTTCCAGCTTGAATATACCGATGCCGACGGCAGCAAGAAGCGCCCTATTATGATCCACCGCGCGCCGTTCGGATCAATCGAGAGATTCACCGCCGTTCTTCTTGAGCACACGGGTGGACACCTCCCTCTCTGGCTCAGCCCTGATCAGGTCAAGGTGCTTCCTGTCAGCGAGAAATACGCTGAATATGCAAAAAAAGTTTGCGGTTTGCTGAATAATTCCGATATTCGCAATTCTTTGGATGACAGGAACGAGACTCTCGGAAAGAGAATCCGCGAGATTTCCCTGCTCAGAGTCCCTGTACTCGTCATCGTAGGAGAAAAGGAAGTGGCGGACGGCACTGTCTCCGTAAGAAGGGAGGGCACCGACGCCGGCACAATGAAGGTGGACGACTTCATCGCTTGGTTCAAGGCCGAGGTTGCCAAGGAACTTGCGTAGTGGAGAGTCCCCGGTTAATTAATATTAAAGGAGAGTTTTAAACAGAGCAGAATGCCTTACAAGCCGAAACCACACTACGGAGGCCCTAAGCCAGCCACCGCGTTCAGACCGAGTGCAGGCCCTAAAACAGGAGGAGGACGCGGTCCTCGTCCGTTTGTCCGTCAGAAGGCGGATGATGAGCTGAACATCAACGAGGAGATCACCGCCTCCCAGGTACGCCTGGTTGGCGAGAACATTGTGGAGCCGGGCATCTACCCGATTTCCAAAGCCTTGAAGATGGCCGATGAGCTTGAGCTTGATCTTGTTGAGATCAGCGCCAAGGCTGACCCGCCTGTCTGCAAGATCCTTGACTACCAGAAGTACCTCTACCAGCAGAGGAAGAAGGCCAAGGAGATGAAGCAGAACGCCTCCAAGATTGTCATCAAGGAGATCCGGTTCGGTCCTAACACCGATGAACACGACTTCCAGTTCAAACTCAAGCACGCGCAGGAGTTCCTGGAGGAAGGTTCGAAGGTAAAGGCCACAATATTCTTCCGCGGCCGTTCGATTATGTTCGCCGAGCAGGGCGAGAAGCAGCTTCTGCGCTTCGCCGTCGAGCTTGAGGACTATGGCAGGGCTGAGAATATGCCGACCCTCGAGGGCAAGAGGATGACGATGATGATCGCTCCCGTAAAGAAAAAGTAATCCGCTTGGTGCGGGAAACAATATTAACGTTTAATTTTTTAAAACAATGGCAAAGCTTAAGACCAACTCCGGTGCCAAAAAGCGTTTCACGCTTACCGGATCGGGAAAAATCAAGAGGAAGCACGCTTACCACAGCCACATCCTCACAAAGAAGACCAAGAAGCGTAAGAGAAATCTTGATCACTTCACTATCCTCCACAAGGATGACGTGAATAGAGTAAAAGAGCTTCTGGTCCTGTAGTTTTCAATGTTTAACTTGGAACGCAGTAGAAAAGCATCGCCTTTTGGCGGTCACTGCCTCCGGAAAAAGATCAAATTATGCCAAGATCAGTCAATTCAGTAGCCTCAAGGGCTCGCCGCAAGAAGATTCTTAAGAGAACCCGCGGTAACTTCCTTTCCAGAAAGAATGTCTGGACTGTAGCGAAAAACACTTACGAGAAGGGTCTCACCTACGCCTATCGTGACCGCAAGGCCAAGAAGCGTACTTTCCGCGCCCTCTGGATTCAGAGAATCAACGCCGCTGCCCGTCAGTACGGCATCTCTTACTCCCAGTTTATGGGCAAGCTCGCGAAGCAGAACATCGGTCTCAACCGTAAGGTTCTCGCCGACCTCGCTATGAACAACCCGCAGGCGTTCGAAGCAATCGTCAATTCTGTAAAATAGTGTCTTGAAAGTGAGCTTGAGGGAAACATACCACAACAAATGGGTAAGGATGGGCTTCTGGTCCGTTCTCTATGTGCTGTGGGTGATCTGGCTCGGGAATTATTGGTGGCTTCTCGGCCTTGCCGTCATCTTTGACCATCACATCACCCGCAAGGTGAAGTGGATGTTCTGGAAGAAGGAGTACAAGGAAGGGGAGAAGCGTAACGCCTGGCTCGATTGGCTTGACGCCATAATATTCGCGGTCATCGTCGTGACGTTCATCAACATATTCTTTTTCCAAGCCTTCAAGATTCCTTCATCCTCGATGGAGAGTTCCCTTTTCACAGGGGATCATCTCTTTGTCAGCAAGGTGACTTTCGGCCCGAAGGTCCCTCAGACCCCGCTCTCGATTCCGTTCACTCACAATGTCTTCTTCGGAAAGGAGTCTTACTCGACTTTGATCCAGAATGACTATCGTCGTCTGAAAGGCTTCAGGAACGTCAGGAGAGGTGACTATGTCGTGTTCAACTTTCCGGACGGTGACACGGTCCTTTCCCGTTTCCCGTCGGAGGACTACTACACTTGGGTCAGAAAGGCCGGCAGGGACTTCGCGATAGCCAACGGCGGTCCGATAAGGGTCCGTCCGGTTGACAAGAAAGACCACTATGTCAAGAGATGTGTCGCCATTCCAGGTGATTCCCTCTCTGTCATCGACGGTCTTGTCTATGTCAACGGTGAAAAGCAGGAAGTCTATCCGGGAATCCAGCTTTCCTACACTGTCGTCACGACGGGCGGCAAGATCAATTCAAGGACTCTTGAGGATATGGGCCTCAATCTTGGGGAACTCTATTTCGACGGAAGTCTGCCGGGCTATCCGGCTATGCCTCTGACGGAGGCTATGCTTGAGGAGATCGGAAAGCTCAAGTCTGTGGTCAGTGTGGAGCCTAATCTGGATGTCTATCCTCCGGATTTCCCTGACTCGTACCTCAGCCTTTTCCCTTTCACTGAGAATTTCAAATGGACCCGTGACTATTACGGTCCGATCTGGATTCCTAAGAAGGGTGCTACGGTTGAGCTTACGGCTGAGAATCTCCCGCTCTATGAGAGGATAATCTCTGTCTATGAGGGTCACGACCTGAGGGTGGACGCCGACGGAAGGATATTCATCGACGGAAAGGAGACTTCGAGTTACACTTTCGAAATGGACTACTATTTTATGATGGGAGACAACAGGCACAATTCCCTGGACTCAAGGTACTGGGGCTTTGTTCCTGAGGACCACATCGTCGGAAGGCCCGCAATGATTTGGCTTTCAACCGATGCGACCCGAAAGTTCCCTAACAGTATCCGGTGGCGCAGATTCTTCAAATTTGTCTGAATTATTTGCGATTCTGAAAATTTAGAGCGAAATTTGCAGCCCCGCAATTTATTTTGAATCAATAAAAAAGTAAATATTATGGCAAAAGTTTGTCAAATCACAGGACGAAAGAGAATGATCGGCAACAATGTCGCTCATTCAAAGCTTCGCACCAAGCGCGAGTTCTCACTCAACCTTAAGACCAAGAAGTTCTGGTCAGAGGCAGAGCAGAGGTTCATCACACTGAAGGTTTCCTGCAAAGGAATCAGAACAATCGAAAAGAAGGGTCTTGACGCCGCTCTCAGAGAGGCTCAGGCCAATGGATTTGTCGGCCTTGTTTAAAATCTATTGAGTTATGGCAAAGAAAGCAAAAGGAAACAGGGTGCAGGTCATCCTCGAATGCACTGAGCAGAAAGCAAGCGGTGTGCCGGGAATCTCAAGGTACATCACTACCAAGAATAAGAAGAATTCTCCTGAGCGTCTGGAGCGTAAGAAGTACAACCCTTACCTCCACAAGGTGACTCTTCATCGTGAAATCAAGTAAATTTGGAGATATAGACTATGGCAAAGAAAGCAGTCGCTACATTCGCCGCCAAGGCTGGCGCAAAGAGTATGGTGAAGTGCATCCGTATGGACAAGTCACCAAAGACCGGAGCTTACATCTTCACTGAGCTTCTCGTTGAGGCTGATAAGACCAAGGATTTCTTCGCGGACAAGAAGTAATTTTCCGTGATTAGGATAGCGAGGGCGCAGACGACTTTCCGTCTGCGCCCTTTTGTTTTATTGTGGTCGATGAGCTTGTCGAAGCGACCGTACTTTATGGTACGGCAGGAAAAAAGGAAAATGAGAAATTTTGCACGTTACCAAAATTTCTCATTTTATTTTTCCTGCCTTGAAAAGGATTCAGGTGAATGACACGGAGCGAAGCGACGCAAGGGGTCTGGGAAATACGGTCCCCAGTGCCCCCTCGGGGGCTGTCACGAAGTGACTGGGGGTGAATGAAAACCCAGTTATAGGCCAAAAATCTTTTGGTCAATAACTGGGTTTTCTTTAAATTTGTAAGTTATAATTTAGGTCGTTATGGGATTGTTTGACAGAGGAGTCAAGAAGACAAAGGAGGGCTTCTTCCAGAGGCTTTCCAGGTCTATTATGGGCAAGTCCAAGGTGGATGACAGCGTGTTGGACGCTATTGAGGAAGCGCTTGTCGCTTCGGATATGGGCGTGGACACCACACTCAAGATTGTCGATAGCCTTGAGGAAAGGGTCGGAAGGGACAAGTATATGTCCTTCGACGAACTTGTGGATATGCTTAGGGATGAGATCGGTACTCTTCTTGACGTTGACGGTGAGGAGTCCCCGAAAGAACCTTTCGACTTGACCAAGAAGCCTCTTGTGGTGATGGTGGTCGGGGTGAACGGAGTTGGAAAGACCACGACCATCGGCAAGCTTGCCGCCCGTTACAAGGCAATGGGCAAGAAGGTGATGATCGGGGCTGCGGACACCTTCCGCGCCGCGGCCGTTGACCAGCTTCAGATCTGGGCTGACAGGGCCGGTGTGGAGATTGTCAAGCAGGGAATGGGCGCTGATCCGGCTTCGGTTGCTTTCGACACTGTGAAGTCGGCCGTGGCCAAGGGCGTTGATGTCGTGCTGATCGACACCGCAGGCAGGCTCCACAACAGGATTGACTTGATGAACGAGCTTACGAAGATCCGCAACGTGATGCGGAAGGTGATCCCTGACGCTCCGAATGAGGTGCTTTTGGTACTCGACGCGTCCACCGGCCAGAACGCCTACCAGCAGGCAAAGGAGTTCTCAAGGGCGACCGACATCACTTCGCTGGCGATCACCAAGCTTGACGGAACAGCCAAGGGCGGTGTTGTCATCGGAATCGTTGACCAGCTCAAGGTTCCGGTCAAGTTCATCGGAATAGGCGAGGGAATCGATGACCTTAAGGTGTTCGACAAGAAAGAGTTCGTGGGATCGTTGTTCTCACGTGAGGATATTGACAAATAAAACATTAGAGATATGAAACTTTCTTACAATTGGCTGAAGGACTATCTTGTGTCCGATCTTACTCCGCAACAGATTGCGGATGCGATGACCGCTATCGGAATCGAGGTTGATTCCGTCGAGGAGCAGGAGGAGATTCCGGGCGGACTCGCCGGAGTTGTTGTGGCTGAGGTTTTGGAGTGCGTGGCGCACCCTGATTCCGACCATCTTCACATCACGAAGGTGAACGACGGGACAGGCGAGCCTCTTACCGTCGTCTGCGGCGCACCTAATGTGGCTGCCGGACAGAAGGTCCTTTTCGCCCGTGTAGGCGCAGTGCTTCCGGGCGATTTCAAGATCAAGAAGTCCAAGATCCGCGGCGTGGAGTCTTTCGGAATGATCTGCGCCGAGGACGAGCTCGGAATAGGTGACGACCACGCCGGCATCAAGGTTCTTCCCGCCGACGCACAGGTCGGAACTCCGGCGAAGGACTACCTCCACCTCAAGACCGAGGCTGTCATTGAATATGAGATCACAGCCAACAGAGTTGACGCCGCGTCGCACATCGGTGTGGCCCGCGACCTCTATGCCTGGATGACGCTCAATAATATTCCTTGCTCGTTCAAGTACCCGTCCGTGGATGCCTGGAAGCCGGGCGAGGGGAAGGGTATTCCTGTGGAGGTTCAGGATGCGACGGCCGCCCCGCGCTACTGCGGAATCACCATCAAGGGTGTCAAGGTAGGCCCGTCGCCTGAATGGCTTCAGAAGAAGCTTATGTCCATCGGACTGAAACCTATTGACAATGTGGTTGATGTGTCCAATTTCGTCCTTTTCGAGCTTGGCCAGCCTCTTCACACCTTTGACGCCGACAAGATCAGCGGCGGCAAGGTGATCGTCAGAAGGGCCGCCGAGGGCGAGAGAATCGTCACTTTGGACGGGACTGAGAGGAAACTCTCCTCTGAGGACATCGTGATCGCCAACGCTGACGGACCGATGTGCATCGCCGGAGTGTTCGGCGGCATCGACTCAGGCGTTAAGGCCGAGACTGTGAACGTCTTTGTCGAGAGCGCCTACTTCGATCCGGGCTCCATCCGCAAGACCTCCAAGAGACACACCCTCCAGACCGACGCGTCATTCCGCTACGAGAGAGGCGCCGACCCTGGAATCAATGAATATGCCGCCAAGCGCGCGGCTCTTCTGATCCAGGAGGTCGCAGGCGGCGAGATTGTCGGAGGAATAGAGGAGTTCTATCCGGACAAGATCGAGAAGAAGGTCATCGACCTGGACTACGACCGCATCGAGAGGTTCATCGGCAAGAAGATCGGCCACGACACCATCGAGAGGATTCTCACGGCTCTTACCTACGAGTTCATCGAGAAGCGTGAGGGTGGCGCCAAGGTCGCCGCTCCTTCGTATATGATCGACGTGACCAGGGAGTGCGATGTGGTCGAGGAGATTCTCCGAATCTACGGCTACAACAACATCGACCTGCCTCAGAATATGAGGATGTCTGTCAACGCCACTCCTTCACCGGAGCCTGAGGCTATCCGCAACGGCATCTCCAACTTCCTGGCGGCCAACGGATTCGTTGAGATAATGAACAACTCCCTCACCAAGGGGGCTTACTATAAGGGACTTACGACCTATCCCGAGGAGAGGAGCGTGACGATCGTCAACCCTCTCAGCTCCGACCTCAATGTGATGAGACAGACCCTGATATTCAGTGGCCTTGAGGTTGTGGCGTACAATCTGAACCGCCAGATCTCATCGATGAAACTCTTTGAATATGGCTCCGTCTATAGCCGTGATCCTGAGAAGGACGGCAAGACGCTGGCTTCCTACGAGGAGCATCCTGCATTCTCGATGTTCGTCACCGGATCTTCGGAGAAATCCTGGAACAGCCAGCCTGGCAAGAGCAGTTTCTTCGAGCTTAAAGGCTATGTCGATCTGCTTCTGAGGCGTTTCGGCGCGAACCTTTACCAGATGGAGGCCGCCGCAGCTCCCGCTGACATATTCAGTGAGGGTGTCGCCTATTCCCTTCCGGGACAGCATTTTCCGCTCGCCGTTCTTGGAACTGTCGCTCCGGCCATCACTAAGAAGTTCGGAATCCGTCAGCCGGTGTTCGCCGCCGAGATCAACTGGAACACACTCTTCCAGCTTGTCAAGAGGGACAAGGTCGCCTTCAAGGAGATGCCTAAGTTCCCGGAGGTCAGAAGAGATCTCGCCCTGCTTCTCGACGAGAGCGTAAGCTACGCCGACCTCTACAAGAGTTCGTTCAAGGCCGGAAAGAAACTTCTCAAGCAGGTCACTCTGTTCGATGTCTATCGCGGTGACAAGATTCCTGCGGGCAAGAAGCAGTACGCCCTCGGTTTCGTTCTTCAGGATCTTGAGAAGACCTTGACAGACGAGGATGTCGAGAGGATAATGAAGAAGCTTCTCTCCACCTTCCAGAATGAGTACGGAGCCACGTTGAGGTAGGGTTATGAAAAGGATTCTCAGGATAGCGCTTCCATTGTTCATCGTCTGCTGCGCCGCCGTTTCCTGTGGCGGTGACGGCCGTGTGATACCTGTCGCTAAAATGGAGAAAATCTATCGTGAGATGTTTCTTGCCGACCAATGGCTGGCCGATAATCCGGACAAACAGGCGATGGCTGACACGACGTGGTTCTATGAGCCGATTTTCAAAAAGTACGGATACACTCTGAAGGACTACCAGAATAGTGTCGATCGCTATCTCAATGATCCCAAGCGCTATGCTGAGATGTTGGATCGTGTGGAGAAGGGGTTGAGAAAGGACTTTGCGTCACTCAACGCCGAGCTTGACCTTGAGGACAGGCTTAGGTACGAGGCGGATTCCATCTACCGCGCGATGAAGTCAGTCCAGGCAAAGGAATTCCACTCCTTTATGGTGGATCTCGATGTCGATGCGATGACTGACCGGGTGGATATTGAGATTGATTCCATAGGAGTCTATCGTCTCGTTCCTGTTGTGGAGGACACTGTCTTTCACGGCCCTATGCTTGTCATAAGGGACACGGCCGTTGTGGCTGTCCGGGATTCAGTGCCCGTGCGGGCCGTTGTGACCGATGTTGTTGAGGCAAAGGAGGTCAGGAGACCGGCCGGACGCACCCCCGTCGCTCTTGACAAGGCCGGGCTTGAAGGTGGAAAAATTGTTAAAAAAGACTTACTGATCACTGAATGAACAGAATAGCCGCTGAATATGTCTTCACTTTGTGTGGGGACGAACCGATCAGAAACGGTTTTGTCGAATATGATGACGACGGGACTGTGACCCGTGTCGGTGAATGCGCCGATCCTCTTGCCGAGGGGGCTTTCGTCAAAGGCGCTCTTGTGCCTGGTTTTGTCAACACTCATTGTCATCTGGAGTTGTCGTATCTCTGGAAGTCCTTCCGCAAGGGGACGGGAATGGCCGGATTCATCGACCAGATCAATGAGATGAGGGACAACAAGAGTATGGACGAGAAACTCCGTGACATCAGCCATTGGATGAACCTGATGTGGGAGAGGGGAGTCTCCGCTATGGCTGACATCAGCAATTGCGCCGACACCTTCGCCATAAAGAAGGCCTCCAAGATGTACACGAGGACTTTCCTTGAGGTTTTCGGGACTGAGCCGGAGGATTGCCAGTCTGTGATGGACGGGGTTATGAAGTTGAAGGAAGTGGCTGACAGCTACGGACTTGACGCCGCTCCGACTCCGCACGCCTGCTACACGATGAGTCCGGAACTTGTCACCGCTGTCTCGGCGGAGGGGTTGAAGTCCGGATTCCTCTCATTCCACTCGGAGGAGACAGAAGAGGAGGAGGAGATGCTCAAATCCGGCAGCGGAGCGATGTGGGACAACCGCAAGGCCGCGGGGATGAGTGTCCCGCCTGTGACGGGCAAGTCCTCGTTGCTCTATTTCATCGACAGACTTGAGAAAGCGCATCCCGCTCCGTTCGATGAACACATCCTGCTTGTCCACGAGGTTTGTATGGATCAGGAGGGTGTCGATGCTGTGAAAAAGGTGATGAACCATCCGTTTGTGGCTCTCTGCCCGATGTCGAACATATTCATTCACAATTCTTTGCCTCCTGTGCCTCTGATGCGCCGCAATGGCTTGAAGATCACGGTCGGCACTGACTCGCTTTCCAGCAATGACGACCTTGACATCATCAGGGAGCTGCGCTGCCTTCAGCGGAATTTCCCGGAGGTCGGCCTGAACGAACTGCTTGTCTGGGCTTGCAGGAACGGAGCGGAATTCCTTTCAAAGGAGAATGAATATGGTCGCTTAGCGGTCGGTATGAGGCCTGGTCTCGTCGCGGTCGAGAATCTTGACGGTGACCGCCTCACGGATGAGAGCCGTTCACATAGAATCGTTTAGCTATGATGAGAGAGGAACTTGTCTTCGGCCCGATTCATTCCAGGAGGCTTGGCTCGTCGTTGGGAATCAATCTGCTTCCGACGAAAGGCAAGCTGTGCAATTTCGATTGCGTTTACTGCGAGTGCGGTTGGAACAAGGACGGCAGGGGCGACAGAAGGCTTCCTGTCGCTGACGAGCTTCAATCCGCTTTGGAGTCGAAGCTGCGCGGGTGCAAGGATTCCGGGACACCGATTGACTCGATAACGTTCTCCGGTGACGGCGAGCCGACTCTGAATCCTGATTTCGCAAAGATGATCGACATCACTTTAGCCTTGAGGGACAAGTACTTCCCGCAGGCTAAGGTGTCAGTCCTGTCCAATGCGACGAGAGTGTTCAGGGACGATGTGTTCCGGGCGCTCAGGAAAGTGGATAACCCTATTCTCAAGATTGACGCTCCGACCGACGCTCTCGCTGAGTTGATCAACCAGCCGCAGGGGGAGTACCGTGTCGATGACATTGTCTCCGACCTGATGAGATTCGAGGGGAACTTTGTGCTTCAGACAATGTTCCTCCGTTCCCCGTCCTTTGACTCTTCCTCCCCGGAAGTCCTTGAGGGATGGATGAATATAGTAAGAAAGCTTAAGCCTCGGGAAGTGATGGTCTATACCCTCGACAGGGAGGCTCCGGCACAAGGCTTGGAGAAGTTCTCGGTCGATGAGATGGCGGGTCTTGTTAAGCCTTTGGTTGACGAGGGCTTCGTCGTTCAGATAAGGGGATAACGGCTGTCATTCATATATTATTGGAAAATTATTTTAGTCTTTTGATATTTAATTAGTTGAGAAATAAAATGGAATCTTTGTCAGCAAAGTATGGTTATGTTCCGGACAAGGAGCAGATCAACAAAAGGTTGGATGCCATCGCGGCCAATCTTGACAATGTGACTTCTCCGGAAGTCCTCAGGCATTGCCTGTCGTTGATGGATCTCACGACGCTCCGCTCCGAGGACACGCCTGAATCTGTGAGAAAACTGGTCGGTAAGGTCAATTCCTTCGCCAAGGATTTTCCTGAGTATCCGCTTCCGGCTTCAATCTGCGTGTTCCCTAATTTCGCTTCCGTCGTAAGGGAAAGCCTTGAAAGCAAGGATGTTCACGTCACTGCTGTGGCCGGTTGCTTCCCTACTTCCCAGAGCTTCATAGAAGTAAAGGTCAAGGAATGTGAGATGGCCGTGGAGGCAGGCGCGGACGAGATCGACATCGTTCTGGCTCTGAATGCGTTCCTCGCCGGTGATGAGGAGGCAGCCGGAAATGAGATCCGCGTGATCCGTTCCGCGATCGACAAGGCGGCTGAAAAGGTCGGACGTAAGGTCACTCTTAAGGTCATTCTTGAGACCGGGCTTCTTGTCTCTCCGGAGAACATAGCCGAGGCCTCTTTCCTTGCTATGGAGGCTGGAGCGGACTTCATCAAGACATCCACCGGGAAGGTCAGCGTGAACGCCACTCCGATGGCCGCCTACGTTATGTGTGAGTGCATCAAGGCCTTCTATGAGAAGACCGGACGCAAGGTCGGGTTCAAGGCCGCGGGGGGCATCTCCACATCCAAGGACGCTGTCTGCTACCATTCCATCGCCAAGTCCATCCTCGGAGGCGACTGGCTTGACAAGAGCCTGTTCCGTTTCGGTGTCAGCCGTCTGGCCAACTCCCTGATGTCATCCATAGAACAGAAAACGGTAGCCTATTTTTAGGCCACCGTTATATTCTTAGGAACCTTTGTCCGGTTGTTCGGCTACAAACCTGCCGCTCCGGTGCGTTCCTTGGTGCCGTCATCTTTGACGATGTGTTCGTCGGAGATGGCGGCTGCCGTTTTGACGAGATATTCACGAAGGTCGTCCCATCTGTGGAATGTTCCGAAGTAGGTCTTTAGTGCCGGGATGTGCGTCTCCTTGTCGTTATAGACCAGCTTTACGAGGATGTCGTTCTTCTTGTTCCTGAAGAAGATCATCTGAAGGTTGGATCCCATCGGCATCATCTCGTAGCTTTGCCAATGCTCCTGTACATTCTTTGACGCCCAGCGCTCTTCCATACCTTCTATTCCCAGGGTCCCGACAAGCGGGAGGAGTCCGACATCGTGTCCGAACCTAAGGTCGGCGGCTTTGTCCGACTTTGGATCCACGGCTTCGTCAGCCTTGGCGAGAATGTCCTCGATCAGAGGTTTGGCGATTGACGCGACGTAGGTTCCCTGCTCGGCGGAGATTCCGTAGCTGTAGTAGAATTTGTTGCTTCTTGGCATCCAGAGCGAGATCAGCTCATCAGTGGTGAAATGACTGAATATGTCAGGATGGTTGATGGTGTTAGGGCTGATGCATCCGGCGATGAACACCTTGTCCATAAATTCCTTTCGCTTAGGGATCAGTTCCTTGGCCTTGGCTGTGTCCGTGAAGATCGCACTGAAGAACCTGTCGTATGACACGAGGCTGTCGAGCAGGTGTTTCCTGAGGGCTGTGGCCCCTTTGTCCACGCTCTTGGTGTCAAGGTTCATACTGATGTAGTCCAGATACTTCGGACCGGTCAGGTAGTGGATGTCAAGCTGTCCGCTCTTCTCTTGAAGGACGGATGTGAAGTTCGCCATACTCACCAGGCATCTTGGCCAGTAGCTGGAGACACTTTCGACCTGGTGCCTGCGGCCTTTGAACACCTCCGGATAGTTGTCGAACATCCTGCCCGCGATTCCTCTGTGCTCCGCGGCTCCTCTTTCGGTGAGCATTCCGAACATTCCGAGGTGTTCGGCGTTCACCGTGTCAACCTGAGCCTTCAGAAGCTTGCCTTCCTCTGTCAGGATTCCGGCCTTATCCGCCAGTGACAGGCACTCAACCGCGTCCTTGTACATCCCTTGGCTTGAGTGATAGCGTGATCCGTGCCTTCCGTAGTGGCTGATATAGAAAGGTTTGTAACCTTTCGGAGCCTTGGTGAGAGCTGTGGGGGTATATTCATAATAATGATAGACACCACCGGCTCTTTCCGGGTTCGCTTCGATTGATTCTCTGTACGACTGTGCGTCGGCGGAAAAAGTGAATGCGTTGAGAGCCAACGCTATTGACACCGCCATTGCCGCGGTTTTTCTGATTGTTCCCATCTTTTTTCTTAAAATAATTGCGCGCAAAGATAAAAAATCGCCGTTGAATTGCCAAAGGAAGCCTGTTTTCAACTTAGCCGTTGAATATTTCAACCTACGGATAGTCTCCTCTACCTTCGCGTCGTAACTAAAAACCAACTGAACGATGAAATGGTTCTTCAAAATGATGCTGCCGGCTCTGGTGCTGGTGTCCTGCAGCAAAGAGGGTGGGTCTCCGGTGGAGGTCGATCCTGTCAGCACAAAGGAAAAGGAAGAGGTTGTGTCCCACGAGATGATGGAGCTGGGCCGCAGGCTTGAGAATCCTTACTCTGTCACGAACGTCGGAGCGGCGCTCGCCGCGCTGTACCCGACGAGGTCTTCCGCAAGTGTCCCTGTCTCAGACTATTATGTCCGTTTCCTTCCAAAGGACACCTGTGAGTTCAACCTTCTTTCCGACCTTGGGGTGGAGATGTTCGACCATCCTATGGACCGTGAGATTCTAAAGGACGGCGACTATTATCACGACCCTTCCTTGCCTGAGGAGAAGATCACCTGGCAGTATGCGGTCGTGTCGCCGGATTTCAATTTTCCGGAGGGAATCGTCTATGAGCTTCTGGACAAATGCTTTATCCCTGACGAGGTCTCCACAAGGGGACTTGACGGGCTGGACTGGGACGCCATCGAGCGTAAGTCTTTCGAGATCACTGACAACGGCGGTTTGCTCGTGCCTCAGACAAGGGCGAAGTCAAAGCCTTCCGGAAGGATTGCGATTGTCGATGACAAACTGAAAAGCAAGAAGACGGTGGGTGTGGCCGGAGTGAAGATGGTGGCCAATGTCTTCGTGAAAATCGCCACGACCTACACTGACGAGAACGGTGACTATCAGTTCTCCCGTAAATTCTCCGCCAGGCCTCATTACAGGATTTGCTTCAAGAACAAGACTGGTTTCTCCATCGGTTTGAACCTGATACTCATCCCGGCCTCCATCTCCACGATCGGCAAGGGCTCTCCGACAGGAATAGATGTCACCGTTGACAAGAACTCGGACGCCACTCTCTTCCGCAGGTGTGTCGTGAACAACGCCGCCTACGACTACTACAAGAAATGTGAGACGACAGGTGTCACTATGCCCCCCAAGAATCTGAGGTTCTGGATTCTGAATATCCTGAGACCGTCCAGCACGCTGATGATGCACCACGGGGCGCTGCTTGACAACAAGCTTGTCAGCAAGTACATCGGGCAGTACACAGCCATCGTGCGGATCTTCGCTCCGGACATCACCATCGGCTCCAAGGGCAAGAACGGGAACTATTCCGAACTGTACGCCACGACGGTACACGAGATGGCTCACGCCAGCCATTTCCAGAAAGTGGGGACTGACTATTGGAGGAAGTACGCCAACTACATCCTTTCCTCCTTCATCACCACCGGCGACTGCTATGGAACGGGCAACGGTGAGTATGCCGGGTACTGCGAGGTCGGTGAGATGTGGGCTTACTACATTGAGAACAACCTTTACAAGGAGCGTTACGGCTCAAGTCCGGCCTTCGGTCTGAACTATTGGTTCAAACCTCAGATTCTTATGGATCTTGAGAAATCCGGTGTGAGCCGTTCGAACATCTGCTCCTCGCTTGGCCTCTATGTCAACGACATCGCCTCCCTCAAGGCTTCACTATTTGAGAACTGTCCGGGCAAGTCCTCGTTGATCGAGAAGACTTTCACCAAGTACTCGAAGTAGCCGGCGATGGTTCGGGCTTGGAGTCCGCTATCTGGAGCGAACCGCGGAGTCAGAGGCCTCACGTGTCGGCCAAAAGTAGATATTTCAGAATTTTTTGCAATTTCGTAAATTATGAGTATCTTTGCAATCCACCACTGGCGCGGGTGGCGAAATGGTAGACGCGCTAGTTTCAGGAGCTAGTGTCAATTGCGACGTGTGAGTTCGACTCTCATCCCGCGCACCAACCGAGGACGGTCAACACCGCCCTCGGTTTCGTTTATCCCGCGTCTCCGGCACTTCGACAAGCTCAGTGACCGGATGTCATAGTGTCGGATCCGCCGAAATAGTGTAGGCCACTGTTCCAGTGAAAATGGCGAAGTCACATCGGTCACTGAGCCTGTCGAAGTGACCGGATGTTGTGTAAAATGCTTATATTAGCGGAAAAATTCGGAAGAGATGAAGATTGTGTTTCTGGACGCCGCTACGATGGGAACGTCATCGTTGGCTCCGATCGAGAGGATGGGAGAGCTGACCGCCTGGCCGAACTCCACACCGGAGGAGGCCGTGGAGCGTGTCGGCGACTGTGAAGTTTTGATTATTAACAAGATAAAGGTGAATGATCGGCTGCTGGACGCGGCTCCGAAACTTCGGCTTGTCTGCGAGTCCGGCACGGGCATAAACAACATTGATGTGGAGGCCTGTTCCAGACGCGGGATTATAGTCCGGAATGTCGCCGGCTATTCCACGGACTCTGTTGTCCAAGAAACATTCGCACATATTCTTAACCTTCTGGGCAACATAGCTTATTTTGACAATGTCGTTAAGTCGGGAGCCTATTCCCGCAGCGGGTTGTTCACTGATTATTCACGGCCGTTTGTGGAAATGGCCGGTAAGACATTGGGTGTCATAGGTTTGGGCGCTATTGGCTCGAAGGTGGCGAAGGTCGGGGAGGCTTTCGGGATGAATGTCATCTATTACTCCACCTCCGGCACGAGCCATTGCAAGGACTATCCTTCGGTCTCGCTGGAGCGTCTGATGCGGGAATCGGATGTGGTTTCCGTCCACGCTCCGTACAACGAGCGCACGGCTGGTCTTGTCGGTGAGGCTGAGCTGAGGATGATGAAGCCTAAGGCGATCATCGTGAATATGGGCCGAGGAGGCATTGTGGTGGAGGAGGCCTTGGCGAAGGTCATCGACGAGGGTGTCATCGGCGGGGCAGGTCTGGATGTCTATTCCGTCGAGCCTATCCCGGCGGATCATCCGCTTCTGCACACCCGTCATCCGGAGCGTCTCAGCCTTACCCCTCACATCGCCTGGGCCAGTGCCGAGGCTCGCGAACGTCTTATCCAGTCCATCGCCGACAACATCGCCAAGGGCTTTTAGCGGAAAATTACTTGATGTGAGCGATGGAATACACCGGGGCGATTTTCTCGAGGCGGCTTCGGCCGTAGAGGCCGTCAAGTTCGGCGAGGAAGATGAACTCGGAGACTTTCACGCCATATTCCTTTCCGTCGATGTCGATTTTCAGAGCGTCAAGCGCCTTGGCGATTCCCTCGGCGGTGCCGCCTGTGGCGAGAACGTCATCGATGATGGCGACCTTGAATATTCCGTTCTCGGCCTTTCCCGCCGCGATGTCGGATTTGCGGAAGTAGAGGTTGTCGGGGCCATATTCCTTCATTATCTCGATGCTTTGCAGGTCGTCGCCTGAGTGCGGCAGCTTGCCTTTCTTGCGGAACGGGACTACGTTGGTCACGCCGCTGTCACTGGTCAGCAGAGGGGCGCAGAACAGGAACGCGCGCGCCTCCGGGGCAGCGACGGTCGGAGCCGTGACGTGGCTTCCTATCTCGCCGATGAGCTTTGTGAAGACCTCCCGATCCTGCATAAACGGCATTATGTCAACGAAATTGATCCCCTCCTTAGGGAAATTCTGGTAGAATTTCAATACTTCCTCAAACATAGCTGTTGAAAACTTTGTGTAATATTATTGGGCAAAGGTATGGACTTTCTTTGGAAAAATTGCTAAATTTGTCCTTTAATATTTTAAAGGAACAAGTCTAATTCCTTAATATTTATGTCAAACAAATCAATCATCGCCGTTGCTGTCGCAGCGCTTGCCTTTGCTCAAGGAGTAAAGGCTCAGACCAACCTTCAGACTTTCTACGATTTCGGTAAGGACCGCGGTCACGTGACCACGACTCTCGAAGGTTTCTACGGAGACAAGTGGGGCAACACCTTCTTCTTCGTGGACTATGACTACAACTCGAAGAATTCCAAGAACCAGGTTTACGCTCCGAGCGGAACCTACTTCGAGATCGCGCGCTGTCTCAATTTCTGGCAGAACACAAAACTCGCTCCTCTCAGCTTCCACGTGGAGTACAACGGAGGCGCCTACAACGGCTACACCATCAACAACGCCTTTCTTTTCGGTGTCGATTGGTTCATTCACAGCAATGATTTCAAGAACACATTGAACCTCAAGGTCCTCTACAAGACCATCAACTATAATAAGGGTGTGAACATTGACGGAAGCAAGATGAAGAGCGACGTTCCGCTTCAGTTCACCGCTGTCTGGGGAATGCAGGATCTGTTCGGAGTCGAGGGACTTCGCTTCTCCGGTTTCGCCGATTTCTGGTGGGAGGACCACACTGTATGCCCTTACATCAGCGACAAGTCCAAAGGCTACCGTGACTGGACAAAGGCCGAGGACGCCAAGTTCGTCTTCCTTTCCGAGCCTCAGCTCTGGTACAACATCGGCCAGCACTTCGGAGTGGACAACCTCAACATCGGAACAGAGATCGAGCTTTCCTACGATTTCGGAACCGGAAAGGGCTTCTTCGTCCGTCCTTGCCTTGGTACAAAGTGGGTATTCTAATTGGTTGAACGTCACTTAACAACTAAAGACAATGGCAGAGACAAAAACAAAGGCAGCCGAGCCAAAGGGCTGGCTGACCAAACTGTTTGGCTTTGATCCGTCCACGATGAAGATCTCCACCGAGATCGTCGCCGGTATCACCACATTCCTCGCGATGTCCTACATCCTCGCCGTCAACCCTTCAATCCTGGCTGACTGCGGAATGGACAAGAACGCCCTCTTCACCACCACAGCCGTCGCCTCCATCCTCGCGACCCTCGTGATGGCATTCTATGCGAAACTGCCTTTCGCCCTCGCTCCGGGTATGGGACTGAACGCTTTCTTCTGCTACACGGTCTGCCTCGGAATGGGCTACTCCTGGCAGTTCGCGCTCACCGCTGTCCTCATCGAAGGTATAATATTCATCATCCTCACGCTGACCAGCGTCCGCGAGGCGATTGTGAACGCGCTTCCGCTGTCGCTCAGGAAGGCGATCGGAGCGGGTATCGGTCTTTTCATCGCCCTCATCGGTCTGAAGAGCGGCGGAATCGTTGTTGACGATCCTGCCACCCTCGTGAACCTCGGCGACATCACCAGCGGAGCCGGACTCCTTTCCGTCATCGGAATCGTGATCACTGGTGTCCTCGTGATCTTCAATGTTCCTGGAGCCCTTCTTATCGGTATCATCGCAACGGCGATCATCGGCATCCCTATGGGAATCACCCAGTTCCAGGGATTCGTCGATACTCCTCCGTCAATGAAGCCTATCTTCTGCCAGTTCACTTTCGAGCCGTCGCAGATCTTCAGCCTTGATATGCTCGTCGTGGTGTTCACCTTCCTCTTCGTGGATATGTTCGACACCATCGGAACTCTTGTCGGAGTCACCACTAAGGCGAATATGACCGACAAGGACGGCAAGCCGGTGCGTATGAACCAGGCGTTTATGGCCGACGCTATCGGAACCGTCGCCGGAGCCTGCCTCGGAACCAGCACCGTGACCACCTACGTGGAGAGCGCCTCCGGCGTTGCCCAGGGCGGTCGTTCAGGTCTCACCGCTTTCTCGGTGGCAGCCTGCTTCGCTCTTGCGCTTTTCTTCGCTCCTGTCTTCACCGCCATCCCGGGATCGGCTGTCTGCCCGGTACTCGTGTTCGTGGGTCTGTTTATGCTCAGCCCTATCAAGGACATTCCGCTTGACGACTTCTCCGAGTCAATCCCTGCTTTCCTCACGTTGATCCTTATGCCGATGACGTACTCCATCTCCAACGGTATCCTCCTTGGTCTTGTCTCTTATGTCATCCTCAATGTCTGCACAGGAAAGGCGAAGAAGGTCGGCTGGTTTATGTACGTTCTGGCAATTTTAGTGATTCTAAAGTATATATTCCTTTAATATTTTGGTAATAAGTTAATTAACAGTACGCCTCGGCGAATGTTAATAACTTTTATCAAATATTTTGTCCGAAAGGCGGAATATTCTGCTATCTTTGTAAAGGTCGGTTCGACCCCCGTGTGACGGGTCGGGCCGACTTTGCTACCGAAAAGCGGCTTGTCAATACTTTTGAGTGGAAACTATTATTGATTTATTTTCACAGATATAGATTATATTATGGACGTGACTGTGCGCAAGACCAACGGCTCTTATGAGGAGTACGACAAGGTCAAACTGATGAACGGCATTCGCGAGGCCTACAAGACCGCGGGTGAGGAATGCCCGGAGGCCGTGGTGGTCTCAATCGCCGAGAATCTCTACATCTATGACAAGATCACCAGCCGTGAGATCCGGCGTCAGGTCGAGGAGAGTCTGATGTCCATCAACAAGAAGGTCGCTGTGGCCTACATCGAGAAATTCGACGCCGGACTTGACCTGAGGAAGAAACGCGACTTTATCCGTGACTACATCGCGGCCTCCAACGCCGCCACCGGCTCGAAGTTCGACGCCAACGCCAACGTGACCCGCAAGAACATCGTGACCCTTGGCCAG
>CAYZKZ010000055.1:0-19296 GCA_964479325.1 uncultured Muribaculaceae bacterium | reverse complement strand
TGTGCAACTTTTTCATTTATAAATATTTAGTTTTTTAATTCAACCAACGAGTTATCTTTGTGTCGAATGAACTAAAAGACAGCCGTATGCTTTACCCGATTGGAATACAGAGTTTCGAGGACATCCGCAGGGGCGGGTTTGTCTATGTTGACAAGACAGGTCTCGTCCATAAGTTGGCCACAACCGGAAAGTACTATTTCCTGAGCCGTCCGAGACGGTTCGGCAAGAGTCTTCTGCTCTCGACCTTCGAAGCATATTTCAAAGGAAAAAAGGAACTCTTCGACGGGTTGGCCATCGCATCATTGGAGAAAGAGTGGACGGAGTACCCGGTCCTGCATTTTGACTTCGGGGGAAGAGCTTACGATAGCGGGGATGTGGTGGCCAAGACTTTGGACAACTCCCTGCGCAAATGGGAAGAGGAATATGGCTGTGAAAACCTCTCCGACATCATTGGAATCCGCTTTGGCAATGTCATCGAGGCGGCGTACCGCAAAACAGGCCGCCAGGTTGTCATCCTGATTGACGAGTATGACAAGCCCATCATCGACAATCTGGACAGACCTGAGCTGAGGGAGAAGTTCCGCGAGACCCTCCAGGGTTTCTACAGCGTAATGAAGTCCGAGGATGCTTTCATCAGGTTCGGATTCCTGACCGGGGTCACCAAGATAGGAAAGATGAGCGTCTTCAGCGGGCTGAACAACCTCAGGGACATCTCTATGGACGCGCGTTACGCGGACATCTGCGGTATCTCGGAGGATGATCTCGGAAAGTATTTCCGCAAGAGTGTCGCGGAACTTGCCCAAGCCAACGGACTTTCAGAGGAAGAATGCCTGCTGAAACTTGCCAGGATGTACGACGGCTACCATTTCTGTGAGGACTCGCCCGGGGTTTATAACCCGTTCAGTCTCCTCAACACATTCGACAGCCAGAGATTCAGGATGTACTGGTTCGAGACCGGCACGCCAACGTTCCTCGTCAATGTGATGAGACAGACCTCCTACGACATCACCAGTCTGTCCGACCAGGAGGCCGACTCGTCCCTTCTCTCGGACATCAACTCGGTGTTCCTTAATCCGATCCCACTACTGTACCAAAGCGGCTACCTGACCATCAAGGGCTTCGAGCCTGAGATGCAGATCTACCACTTGGGCTTCCCGAACCTGGAGGTGAAGCACGGCTTCCTGAACTTCCTGATGCCGTACTACTCCCCGATCGGGACAGAACCTCCAATAACCCTTATCTCACGAATGGTCAGGGATCTGCGAGGCGGAGACGCGGAAAGCCTTATGACGAGGCTTGACGCACTGTTCGCCAAGGCGAACTACCAGATCCAGGCTGACAGCGAGAAAGACTTCCAGTACGCGATGTACATAATCATCGAGTTGATGGGGGAATATGTCGAGACGGAACACTCCACATCCAACGGGCGCATCGACATCCTAATCCGCACGGCGGACTACATCTACATCATCGAGATCAAGACCGACTCAACCCCCGACGAGGCGCTCGCACAGATCGAGGAGAGCGGCTATGCCAGTCCGTTCGCCGACGACCCGAGGAAACTTATCAAAATCGGAGTCAACTTCTCCAGGGAGAACCGCCGCATCGACGGCTGGAAGGTTGTCAACACATAGCGCGCCACCTGCCATCGGATCAGGCAGTGGAAATAATAACTGTCGATGAATATTAGGTCCGGTCACTGAGCTTGTCGAAGTGACCGGACTACTTTTTTTCGCTGGGCTGATGAAGTAACGAAATGAAAGCAGGATATTGCTGGGCGATGAATATGCCTGCGGGGCTTTTGTGGGCTATCGTTGGGTGCTGAAACGATAAAGGTTAAAATTTTTTATTCTTAAAAAAGTGACGGATGTGGTTCGGCTTTGTTACGATTTGAAAGGGAATGCCCCGCCTAACCTTTATAAAGGAGTTTTACAAAACGATAAAAACGGCATTTGGGCTATTCCAAGTGCCGTTTTTGGTTGTTGGATTTGTCGAATTAAATTTTTTAATTTGCGTGCGGTAGTTGACTTTATTAGGGTTTAATAAGGTTGATTCATAAGGCTGGATTACTTGTTTAAGTTATTGGATAATATATAGTTATATTCATAAATTAAGTTTAATAAAGGTTTTAAGCTTATGGGTAAAAAGTTATTTGCTATCGCACTGTGTCTCCTTTTGGGAGTAGGTGCGGCGTTCGCCCAGAAGGGAACGGTCACCGGTGTCGTGCGTGACGCTTCGACCGGTGAGGTGATTCCTTTCGCGTCCATTATGGAAAAGGGCACGATGAACGGTGTCTCCTCCGGAGAGGACGGAGTCTATTCGATCACAGTGTCCGATGTCAAGTCTTCTGTCCTCGTCTTCAGTTCGGTAGGCTATGTCTCCGCTGAGGTAGGGGTGTCAGGAAGAGCCAAGGTGGACATTTCTCTTGAAGTTGACAATGTACTCGACGATGTGATCGTCGTGGCTTACGGTACCGCCACCAAGGAGTCGTTCACCGGTTCGGCGGCTATGGTAAAGAGCGAGACTATCGCGAAAAGAGTCACCACCAACGTCACGAGCGCTCTCGCGGGAACGACCCCGGGTGTCCAGATGATCTCATCGTCAGGCGACCCTGCGTCCAACGGATCTTCCATCCGCATCCGTGGTATCGGTTCTATGAGCGCCAGCAACGCTCCTCTTTATGTTGTCGATGGAATGCCTTACGACGGTTCGATCTCTGACATCAACCCCAACGATGTGGAGTCCATCTCCGTCCTGAAGGACGCCGCGGCTTCCGCCATCTACGGAGCGCGTGGAGCCAACGGTGTGGTTCTCGTCACGACCAAGAAGGCCAACGCCAACACTCCTAACGTGAAGTTCGAGGCCAAGTGGGGATCCAACTCCCGCCTTATCCCGCAGTACGATGTGATTGACGACCCGGCTCTCTACTACGAGACCTGGTACACCCTTATGTACAATCAGCAGCGCTACGCCGGCAAATCTGTCGCCGAGTCCTACGCCTACGCTGACCAGAACCTCTTCGACCAGAACAACGGTGGCCTCGGCTACAAGGTTTACAGCGTGCCGGAAGGCGAGCAGCTCATCGGTAGGAACTTCAAGATCAATCCGAAAGCCACTCTCGGCTACGATGACGGAACGTATACTACATTCCGGACAACTGGTACGACGAGGCGTTCCACAACTCATTCCGCCAGGAGTACAACGTCTCCACAAGCGGAAGCAAGGGCGGTCTTACCTACTACGGCAGTGTCGGCTATCTCAACGATGGAGGTATCATCGACAATTCCGGCTACAAGCGTTACACCGCGCGCGTCAACGCCGACTACCAGGCCAAGCCTTGGCTGAAGTTCAGCACCAGCGTCAGCTATGCCTACACCGACTCGCAGTCTCCTGGCACTTACAGCTACGGTTCTTCAGGCAACATCTTCTACATCGCCAACAACATCGGCCCGATCTATCCTCTTTATGTCCGCGCTTCGGGGACGAAAGAGATCATAACCGAGAACGGGATGAAGAAGTACGATTCCAACAACACCAACTTCAAGCGTCCTTCCATCGTCGGTAACGCCATCAGGGACAATGAGGTCAACCAGAAGCAGAACTACTCTGACGCGATCAACGGAAAGTGGGGCGTGGTCTTCACCCCTGTCAAGGGACTCGACATCACCGCCAATCTCGGCCTTCTGAACAAGAACAGCCGCTACAACGCTCTCTACAGCCAGTTCGGCTCCAACAGTTCGACGGATGGCGCTGTCTATGTCTCTCACGACAGGACTTTCGCGGTCAACACACAGTACCTCGCCACCTACAAGACTGATTTCGGCGGCACGAAGCACAATTTCGACATCCTCGCCGGTTACGAGATGTACAAGCTCAAGGCTCAGTCTCTGTCTGGAGAGAACGACCACCTGTTCAACCCTTATGTGGGCGAGCTCAACAATGCGGACGGCACCAAGTCAATGGATGTCAGCTCCAGCACTCTTGACTATATGACACAGGGTATCCTCTCAAGGGCTCAGTACAACTACGACGGCAAGTACTTCGTCAGCGCGTCCTTCCGCCGCGACGCGTCCTCGCGTTTCGCCAAGGGCCACCGCTGGGGCAACTTCGGCTCCGTGGGCGCTGCCTGGCTGATCTCCAAGGAGAACTTCTTCTCGAATGTGAATTGGGTGAATATGCTCAAGCTCAAGGTAAGCTACGGTGTTCAGGGTAATGACAATCTCGGAAGCTCCGTCACCTACTACTTCCCTTACATCGACCAATATACCCACTCCTACAACGAGGAGACTGGTGAATATTCCCTCTCGCTCGCCTTCAAGGGCAATGAGGATCTTACCTGGGAGTCTTCTCATTCCTTCAATGTCGGCGCTGACTTCGAACTTTTCAACGGCTACCTGAACGGATCCCTTGAGGTCTTCAACCGTAAGACCTTCGACCTGCTTTACAGTAAGGACGTTCCGCTTTCCTCCGGTAACCCTACCGGTAGGATTCCGGTCAATGTGGGTTCCATCAGAAACCGTGGCGTCGAGCTGACCCTTGACGGCAACATCATCGACACCAAGAATGTACGCTGGTCCTGGAACGCCAACATCAGCCACTACAGGAACAAGATTCTTGAACTTGATCCGAGTGTGACCGAGGAAGGCATCAAGGGAAGCAACTACATCTACAAGGTAGGCGGCTCTCTCTATGAGTCTTATGTCCGCAAGTACGCCGGTGTTGACCACGAGACCGGTCAGGCTCTGTACTATAAGAAGGTTACGGACGAGGACGGTAACTGGACCGGTGAGACCACCACTACCAAGGTGTTCACCGAGGCTGACCAGTTCGAGTGCGGAACCACCCTCCCTGATGTTTATGGCGGATTCGGGACATCTGTCAACGCCTTCGGATTCGACTTCTCGATCCAGTGCTCGTTCCAGCTCGGCGGCAAGTACTACGACGGTACTTATCAGTCTATGATGCTGACCCAGAGCAGCGCCGGAAACGCGATCCACAAGGACATCCTCAAGTCTTGGTCCGAGACCAACAAGGACAGCGACTATCCTCGTCTTGACGGTGACAAGACCGTAGGCCAGACCGCTGTCGATAGGTTCTTCGTAAGCTCTGACTATCTGAGTGTCAACAATGTGACCCTCGGCTACACCATCCCTTCAAAACTTACTCAGAAGTTGAGGATCGGCAGCGTGAGAGTCTATGTGGCTGGCGAGAATCTCGCCGTTCTCACTGCCCGCAAGGGTGTTGACCCACGCTATTCTATGGGTATCGGATCCTACACTTCCGGCTCAGGTCTGAACTCCGGGTCTTACTCCGCGATGCGCAACATCACCGGCGGTATCACTCTCACTTTCTAATTATAAAGGAATAAGGCAATGAAAAACAATAAAATAACTTCAGCTTTCGCGATCGTCGCCCTTGCGGCGCTCGGAGCTTGCTCTGACATCGATGATATTGCCCCTCAGGGTGGAACAATGCTTGAGAGCCAACTTAAGGGGACCACTTCGGTCATCCCTGGAAGGGCTGACGCGACATTCAGCGGAATGTTCACCAAACTTGGCGACCCTCTCTCTTTCGGCCGGTTCTCATCCAGCCGTCCTGACGATTTCGGCTTCGTGATGATGGCTTTCTCGAATGACCTTGAGGCCGCCGACATCGTGGGACAGGACAACGACTACAACTGGTTCTCTGTTTGCTCACAACTTTCCTCCCGTAACGCTGACTATGCCAACCCTTACATCCGTTACCGTGGAGTCTATGACGAGGTCGCAAGAGCCAACGATGTGATCAAGGCCTACGGTGAGATCACCGCCGAGACCTCCGCCGAGATCAAGTACAAAGTCGCTCAGGCTTATGCCGTCAGGGCGTTCTGCTACCTTAACATCGCTCCTTATTTCCAGTTCAACTACCAGACTTCCGCCGACAAGCCTTGCGTTCCGCTTGTGACTGAGACCACCACGGATTTCACGAACAATCCGCGCGCCACGGTCAAGGAAATCTACGACCAGATCATCTCCGACCTTGATTTCGCCATCGCCAATCTTGACGGCTACACAAGACCGGACAAGTCCAAGATCGACAGGCAGGTGGCCTACGGTCTCCGAGCCCGCGCCGAACTGGATATGGGTAAGTACGCCGAGGCTGCCTCTGACGCCGCTATGGCCGCGGAAGGCTACACTCCGGCAAGCATCGCCGAAGTCTCCACCCCTTCCTTCTACAACATCGCCGACCATAACTGGCTCTGGGGCTATGATATGACACTCGATGTGGCCAAGACATATCCTTACGCCACGTCGTCATCCTGGATCCGCTCCTTCTCTGCGAACGGATATTCCGCCGGCACGCAGTCATATTTCTGCATCAACAATCTGCTTTACGACAAGATTCCTGACAGTGATGTTCGCAAGGGCTGGTGGGTGAACACCGACCTGTACTCTCCGCTTCTTGACGACCTGACTTGGGGTGACCTCAAGGGACAGCAGATCGCCACGGAGGAAATCACTGACGAGAAGATGATCTTCCTGCCTTACACCAACGTCAAGTTCGGTATGTACACCTACGGCAGCACGACCAACGAGGAGGACTGGCCTTTTATGAGGGTTGAGGAGATGCTTCTCATCCGGGCCGAGGGCCTTATCAAGAGCGGTCAGACCGCGGAGGGTGTGAAGGTTCTTAACGATTTTGTCAGGACTTACCGCGACCCTCAGTACAACGCCGAGGCAACCGGCCGCAAGATAGAGGACGAGGTCTGGTTCCAGAGAAGGGTCGAGCTGTGGGGCGAGGGCTTCTCCAACTCGGACACGAGACGTCTTGGCAAACCGCTTGTACGTTTCCACGGTTCAGACAGCAACTGGCCTGACGCGTTCCGCTTCAATATGACAGCCGATGACGGCTGGTGGCTGCTCCGCTTCTGCACTGACGAGCTGAACACCAACCTTGCCATCGTTGACAACGAGGGCGGCTCACTCCCTGTCAGAGGACAGAACGCCGACCTTCGCGACGGTGTCACAGACTAAACTTATCAAGAAGACAGACGAATCAAATTGAATGAATATGAAAAATACATTTAAATACACATTGTCTTTTCTCGCTATGTCGGCGATGATGCTCTCCTGCGCCAAGGAGGATGAGCATCAGCCTGGCGAGGCGGATTTGGATGATTGCTACAAGGTCTATTTCCCGGCTCAGGAATCCGATCTGATTCTGGATCCGGCTGATCCGACGACGGCCCGGATCGCCGTGATGCGTGCCGAAAGCCGCGGCAACATCACTGTTCCGGTCAATGTCACAGACACCAGCGGACTGTTCACGGTCTCTGAACTGAGGTTCGAGGATGGTCAGAGCGAGAGCCACATCGACCTTTCATTCAGCGGGATAGGCATCGGAACATCCTATGGGGTAAGTTTCGAGATCGACGATCCTCAGTACGCCTCCAAGTACAGCAGCAATCCTATCGCTCTTGACTTCACCGTCATCAGGGAGAAGTGGAATCTGCTCGGCAAGATCGGTCTCACAGAGAGTTTTATGTGGGGAATCACTATACCTCAGACTCACGCTAATGCGGCCGAACTCTACCAGAATGACAATGACAAGAACCTTTTCCGTCTTGAGAATCCTTTTGCGAAACGCTACACAAATTTCGTCGATGGAAGCGAGTGGTTCGTGTTCCGTCTCCTTCAGCCGGGCGATGTTGTTTATGCGGGCACCAATCTTGAGACAAAGATAACCGAGAAGGATCTTGTTTATTATGACGATTTCAACACCGGCTACACAAACTCGACTTATAATGCTAAGGTTTGGCTTATGCATCCGGGCGGATTCAAGGATTACGCTAAGAATCAGTCTTCTTGGTCGTACAACAAAGTCCTTCAGTACCAGGAGAATGGCCTCCCTGCCGCGGTTCAGATAGCTCCATTTTATTATTTGCTGAATTTAGGTGGATGGGACGGATCTCAGGAGTCCAGCATTGTCATCACATTCCCTGGAGCGGTTCTCACTGACTATTCAATCAAGGCCGTGGCCGGCGAGTCAGAGAATGGCGAGCTTCCTGTGGAGTTTGAGTTAGGAACTGACGTGGCTTCGACCAAATATGCTGTCTATGAAGGCTCCATCAGCACCGCCGCCAAGCAGAAATACGCCGAGGCTATCGCTGACGGGACCGAGACTTCCGCCAAGGATGTCCCTGAGTCAGGGGCTATCGCCCTCTCTTTTGAGAAGTCCGGTGTCTATACCCTTGTCGCGGTCACCTTTGACGCCGCCGGAGACGCTCAGGAGAACACATCCGTTGAGTTCGGCTATGTCGCCAAGGGCGATGAGAGCGATTACGCTGTCAATTTGAACGCCGGAATCGAGCTGACCTCAAGGTACGAGCCTCTCGGCTACACCAAGCTCAACTCCGCCCAGATCTACGTCTATGGTAAGGATCTTGTCGATGTGAGACTCGGTGTGTACAAGACCTCTTCTTTGGCGGAAATCACTGTGGCGGATCTCACGTCTGTCGGCGACAGCCTTGTGAATGTCATCAACAATTCCGGGTACTCTGATCTCGCGACCGGACTCTCTCCTCTTACAAGCTACACGCTTGTGGTCTATGGCTCCAATGGCTACTCTTCGTCCGTCGTGACGGCTGAAGTCACCACCGATGGCCTTGCGAGAATTAATCTCGGCACCGGGACCTACGCCTATAAGTTCTGGTGGGTCGCTGATGATGAGGGCACTCCGTACTATGACAAAGGTCTGAAGTTCGAGAAGGATCCGAATTATGCGAACACCTACATCATCTCTCCTTGGGGAGGAGATGTCGAGTTAAAGTTCACCTACGATCCGGCAACCGGTAAGGTCAAGGTTCCGCTTAATTACATAGGTGATGAGTATCAGACTTACGGATCTGTCTATGTGGCCGAGGCTAAGGACGCTTACTCCGCTGACTATGAGGGCTATGATAAGCTCGTTGACAGTTACTATGACGCCAAGACCAGAACGTTCTATTTCAGCATAGCTTACTTGGTTCAGGCTGGCATCCTCGGTGACACTATCGAGACTTTCACCCTTGACCAGGATGTCGATTTCACGTCCTCATCCGCGGCTGCAGCGGCGCTGCCGACGGTCTCAATAAAGAGATCCTCTTCCGTCAAGGGCCTCGGTTTCCAGAAATCAGTGTTCGGCAGGACTCCGGTCCGTGGTTTCAGAACCGCTGGAATCGCCGCTGAGCGTGAGACGAGAAACGCGAGGTTCTCCGCAAGAGCGGTTCAGCCGTCACGCGATGGGAACAAACTCGAAAGGACTGACATCAACAAAGACCTGCGTAAGATTGAGAAGTAGTCATACCAAAGCATATTAGTGTCAAGACCCGGCCTGAAAACCTCAGGGCGGGTCTTGTTAATCGTAAAAACAGATGAATGACAACAGATTATTAGCAGTGGTTTCGGTGGCCTTGCTGTCCATCGTTTCCTGCACGGAGAAGAATGACGCGGATTTGCTCCTGCCGTCTCTCCCGGATGAGGATAAGCTTGTCAACACAAGGGCGGCCGGTGAGGCTGTCCCTGAGATTTTGGTCAAGTTCGACACCGCTCCGGACTCTGCCGCCATCAGTTCCCTGTGCGGAGAAGGAGTGAAAGGTGTCGAAAGGGTGTTCCCTTCCACGCCTGGCAAGGAGGATCTCGAAAAGAGATTCGGAATGGATCGTTGGTACACCGCCAAGCTTGAGGACGGCGCAGTCCCTGAGGCGGTTGTCCAAAGATTCGCTTCGGCCGCAAGAATTTCTGCCGTGGAGTATGGCGTGATTTACAAGAAGGCCTCGGACGGGATTTCCTATCCTTATGTCCCGGAAGCGGCCGTGGCGACCCGCGCGACCGCGGTGTCGGGAATATTCAATGACCCTTCGCTTTCCGACCAGTGGCACTACATCAACAATGGCGACGCTTCGGTGGCCACGTCTGTGTACAAGGGCGCGGACATCAATGTCGCGGATGTGTGGCGGACAATCACGACAGGTGACAACTCGATCATCGTCGCTGTGGTCGATGAGGGTGTCAAATACACTCATCCTGACTTGAAGGACAACATCTGGACTAATCCTGGTGAGAGCGCCGACGGAAAGGACAGCGACGGGAACGGCTATGTGGATGACCTCCACGGCTATAACTTTGTCTCCAACGGCCCGATTACCTGGGACAAGTCCGGAGATTCCGGCCACGGCACACACTGCGCCGGCACGATCGCCGCGGTCAACAACAATGGCCTCGGAGTCAGCGGAGTCGCCGGTGGCTCGGGAAAGGGAGACGGAGTCAGGATAATGTCCTGTCAGGTCTTCGATAATAACACGGGAGGCACATCCTCGATAGCGTCGAGAGCGATCAAGTACGCCGCGGATATGGGAGCGTCCATCATCTCCTGCTCGTTCGGCTATGCGGGCGGCACTTACAAGTCGGACGCCGCCTACAAGAATGGCAATCGCGGAGCCAATTCCATTGAATATGACGCCCTCCGCTATTTCGAGGCGACGAAGAACAACGATGTCCTCGACGGCGGCATAGCCATATTCGCATCCGGCAATGACGGTGACCCTTACGCCACTTATCCGGGGGCGCTCAACGATGTCATCAGCGTGTCGGCTTTCGGCCCGGACTACCTGCCGGCCTACTACACCAACTATGGCCCTGGGTGCAACATCGTCGCTCCTGGCGGAGAGGCTTATCTCGCTCCGTGGACTTCGTTCAAGTCAATGGTGCTTTCCACTCTTCCGTCGGAACTCGGCAAGGGGGACTACGGCTATATGCAAGGCACCTCTATGGCCTGCCCTCACGTTTCGGGAGTTGTGGCGCTCGGCCTGGCATATTCAAAGAAACTCGGGAAGCATTATTCCACCAAAGAGTTCAAGGAGATGATCCTCTCCTCCGCCAATGATTTTGAGACCAAACTCGCTTCCGCCGGTAAGAAGAACTATGCTTCCGTCGGTGAGAGCGTGCGTGTCCCGCTTTCCAACTACAGGAAGAAGATGGGGACAGGCTCGATTGACGCGTGGCGGCTGATTATGAAGATCGAGGGCACTCCTTGCCTTACGGCCGAGACCGGAAGGGAGCAGTGGCTGGATCTTTCCGACGCTTTCGGCACGGCTTCCATCAACCTTACCTATCTTGGTGTCGAGTGTTCCAAGGCTGACGCTGAGGCCATAGGTCTGGCTAAGGATCCGTACATCAAGTACGGCCGTCTGTACATCAATCCTACAAAGTGCGGCTCGGCCAAATTCAAGGTCACGGCTGTCGGCGGCGGCGAGGCCGTCGGAGGTGACTCCGCTATCGGCGGAATGGAGATCTCCCAGACCGTGTCCGTCGTAGTGAGACCGTTTAACAGTGAGAATGGAGGTTGGTTATGATCAGATTAAGAAATATTTTGTTGGCGTTAGTCGCTTTGACGGCTTTCGCCGCCTGCGGAGGCGAGAAGGACGAGATGCCTGTTGACATAACGGGCGATTGGAATCTTGTGAACATCCAGACCAAATCCGCCACTCTCGGCGGGCAGACGGTGGATGTGTATCTCTCGTTCTCAAGTGACAAGTCCTTCACTTTGTACCAGATGATCGGGCAGGGAAGGTATCATAAGTACTCGGGGACCTGGTCGATGACCGGAGCGACCCTGACGGGGAAATATTCCGACGGCAAGCAGTGGGGGTCGTCCTATGAGGTCGAGCGCCTGTCTTCGGGTGAGATCACTCTGACCTCCGCGTCCGGTGAGGTTGACACCTACCGCAAGGCCACCAT
Source organism: uncultured Muribaculaceae bacterium (assembly GCA_964479325.1). Classification (GTDB taxonomy): domain Bacteria; phylum Bacteroidota; class Bacteroidia; order Bacteroidales; family UBA932; genus Cryptobacteroides. The sequence goes on along the minus strand of CAYZKZ010000055.1, from coordinate 7,540 downwards.
CCCGTCGAGCGTGACGGACAATGCGATCTGATGATCCGGACCTCCTGTTTTCCTCTTGTGTGATGATAAGATGAACCCACTTCTGACAGATTCCACGCTGCCGTACGGCGCGCCTCAGTTTGACAAGATCAAGACTGAACACTATCTTCCCGCCTTTGAGCAAGCCATCGTGGAGGCCAAGGCCGAGATCGATGCGATTGTGAACAATCCCGACGCTCCGACGTTTGAGAACACGATCGCCGCTCTCGACGAGGCCGGTGGCCGCCTTAACGATGTCGCCGATGTCTTCTACAACCTGTTGGAGGCCGACACGAACGACCTGATGCAGGATGTGGCGGAGAAAGTCTCCCCAATGATGACGGAATATTCAATGTACGTCTCGTTGAATGAGCCGCTGTTCGCCCGCGTCAAGGCTGTCCACGAAGGGGCTGAGGCTCTTGAGCCGGATCAGGCGAGGCTTCTGGACAAGACCTGGAAGTCGTTTGTCCGTGGCGGAGCCAATCTTTCCGCCGCCGACAAGGAGACTTACGGCAAGTTGAGCGAGGGACTCTCGCTTCTGACGCTCCAGTTCGGCAAGAACGTGCTGGCCGCCACCAATGCTTTTGTCTTGAATCTTACGGATGAGGCTGACCTTGAGGGACTTCCTGATTTCGTAAGGGAGGCCGCTGTCGAGACCGCCAAGTCAAAGGAGATGGAGGGATGGGCTTTCGACCTTTCCGCTCCGAGCTACGGTGCGTTTATGAAGTACAGTTCCCGCCGCGACCTGCGCCGGAAGATGTGGATGGCGTACAACACGAGGGCCACGGAAGGGGAGAACAGCAACATCGACATTTGCCGTCAGATCGCCGGTCTCCGTCTGGAAATCGCCAACCTCCTCGGCCACGAGACCTACGCCGACTACGCTCTTGAGGAGAGGATGGCGAAGAACCCTCAGGCAGTCAATGAGTTCATCAACGAACTTCTCGCTCCGTCGCTCCCCGCGGCGAGAAAGGAAGTGGCGGAACTTTATGAATATGCCCGCTCACAAGGCTTCGAGGATTCCGAGATTCAGCCGTGGGACTTCAGTTTCTGGTCAGAGAGACTCAAGGATGCCCGCTATTCCATCAACGACGAGCAACTCAAGCCGTACTTCCGTCTTGAGGACTGCATCGACGCGGCCTTCGGTCTGGCGGGGAGGCTCTACGGCCTGACTTTCGAGGAGCGTAAGGACATCCCTGTCTATCATCCTGATGTGAGGGTCTATGACGTGAAGGACGCTGACGGGGTTCACAAGGCGTTGTTCTACGCCGACTTCTTTCCTCGGGCGAGCAAGAGGGGAGGGGCTTGGATGACCGAGTTCCGCGGCCAGAGCATCGTGAACGGGTTGGAGAAGCGTCCGTTCATCAGCCTTGTGACTAATTTCACGAAGCCTGCTGCCGGAAAGCCGTCGCTTCTGACTCACGACGAACTGACGACCTTGCTTCACGAGTTCGGCCACAGTCTGCACGGGATTCTCGCCGAGGGGCGGTACGCGTCGCTCACAGGCACGAACGTCTCCCGCGATTTCGTGGAACTTCCTTCGCAGATTATGGAGAATTGGGCTTTCGAGCCGGAGTTCCTCGACACTTTCGCCCGCCATTTCGAGACCGGCGAGACCATTCCTGACGCTCTCATCCGCAAGATCGTGGAGGCCAAGAACTACCTGGCGGCCTACTATCAGGTCCGCCAGCTTCAGTTCGGTATCCTGGATATGGCCTGGCACACGCTAAAGGCCGTCCCTGAACTCGGCACGATAGCCTTCGAGAAAGAGGCTTTGAAGAGTACGAATGTGGTTCCTTCGATTCCTCAGGCCTGCATCTCGACATCCTTCAGCCACATCTTCTCAGGCGGCTACAGCGCCGGCTACTATTCCTACAAATGGTCGGAGGTGCTGGAGGCCGACGCCTTCAGTCTCTTCAAGGAGAAAGGAATATTCAGCACCGAGGTAGCCCGTTCCTTCCGTGACAACATCCTGTCCAAGGGATGCAGCGAGGACGAGGCCATCCTCTACCGCCGTTTCCGCGGCCACGCCCCTCATCCCGCCGCCCTTTTGGAGAAATTGGGAATCATTGCCCAGAAGTAGTAATCTTTCGGTCACTTCGGTCACTTCGGTCACTGAGCTTGTCGAAGTGTCGAAGTGTCGAAGTGTCGAAGTGACTGGAGCGGTTAATGTCTGCGTACATCAGTCACTTCGACAGGCTCAGTGACCGGAGGGTGAGCTTGCCGAAGCGCCCTGCCCTTTTCCGGTGGTCGCTGAGCTTGTCGAAGCGCCATTCTCTTCCCCGGCCGCAGAGCCTACCATTACTTTAGTATTTCCCAGTGGCCGGTTTTGTTGCTTCCTGCTCTTTGGATATATCCTTTATCTTTTAGAATCCTTATGAATCTGGCGACATTCCTTGGACTCAGTCCTGTTATGTTAGCCAACAAAGGTTGACTGAGTTTTGGATTGTCTTTAATAGTGGAAAACAACAATTTTATCTCGCCATTTATCTCGCCGTTTATCTCGCCATTTATCTCGCCAATCTTGACGTTTGGAATGTCGGATTTTTTGTCTTGGTAGGTTATTGAGAATCTGAACATCTCTCCATTGGTGATCCTCACCTCATAGCCAGGGTAATACAATGGAGCATATTTCTTGATGTTACGTTTCCCTGAGCCAAGGTCTTCCACGATTCGGATCTCTGTCAGCACCCTGACTATAAGAGGATTCTTTGTGAACTGCCCTAACTCATCAAGGGACACTTCACCTTCCTTCTGCATAGGAATCAGTCTGGTAGCGTTCAATGTGGTTACCCTGTCATAGAACACCTCGATAAAGCCGGCATAGCCTGGTTGATAGTCGGTGTGAGCGCAGATGTTCCCAAAAACCTCCCTAAACAACTGACTGCGAAGGTCTGACCTGTGCGTTGTCCCTGACGGAGCAAGATAAAATTTGTCTGGTAGATATCTCTGGACAAAATCCATCATTTCATTATATGCCTTGATGATATTGCATCTCAATGTTTTTCGGTCGTCGTATCTTGCCGTGTCTTCTGGAAGATTCAATTCGAAACGATCATAGGTCATCTTATGGAACAGCAATTCAAAGCGATATCTGGGCAAGTATTTCATAATGGCGTCATCCTGACCGAAGAGTAGCAATGCGGCATATTTGAAGCCAACAATTTCTCCAGAGGCATCTTTTTCTACCAATTTGCAACTTTCGAGTATCTCGTGGTCTGACATCTCCTGCCACGGGTGGTTTGGCTGAAATATTGAGACTATCCTTCTGCAGGATTCAAACGTGTCTTTGTCGAGTTCGTCTATTGTCAAGCCAGGAACAAGTCTTTCTTCGAACAGGTGTGGATTCTTCCTCTCGAACAAGTCCAGAACCCTTTGGACGTTGTCGGTTATATCCTGGTCTGCATCTCCGGTTCTGTCGTAGTATCGATTCTTGTATTTGACTGGATATTGGCTTGCCGGTACATCCAAAACAATGACACATTTTCCGTCTGCCTCAAGCAATTCTGGCTCAATTCTCAAAGTCGGAAGAAATAACTGTTTGTTGCCCAGTGTATTGATTATATTCTTGGAGATGTCAGAGGCCGCATTTCTGTTTATCCCCAGAATATCTCCGTCATCACTTACTCCCAATAATATGACTCCTCCAGAACGGTTGGAGAAAGAACACACCGTTTCATACACTGATCCGCTAACTTTATTTGTGCAACTTTTGAATTCCAATCTTGTTCTCTCGGAAGATCCTACAAGTTCCAATAATCTCTCAACTGTCATATCTCTCACGTCTTTTTTGATCGTTATGGGATCCCGGTATTAGTGGTCTATAATTTAATATTTCGGGGAGAAATTACGGAGGGCGGTCATCAGGGTGGTCTCGAAGACTTCCTTCTCGTGGTCGGAGAGGAAACCCACCTCGATCGGTACCTGGAAGAGGCGGACCTTCAGCTCCTGAGGAATCTTTTTGTAATCTACAATCCTCTGGCAGTCCTTCTCGGTCGTGGCCACCACGGCGGTCGGATGCTCCTTCACCGCGCGCATTATCTTCTTGATGTCGAAGCGGTTGTAGTTGTGGTGATCCATAAAGCAGAATCGCTTCACGATCTTATGTTCGTCGCTGAGGTACATCCTGAGCGGCGTGTCCTTGGCGATGCCGGAGAACAGGACAAGTTTCTGCGAGTAGGCGTAGCGCGGGTCGGCCTCCTCGAAGACCGGCTTCAGCGGATTGTACCAGATTGTCGTGAACAGCAGGGTCTTGACCGAACCCCTCTTGTCCGTTCCCGTGCAGGTCTTCAAGTCATAGCCTTTGAGTCCGAAAGACTGCGCCCACTCGATTTTCCGCTCGTCCTCCAGGTAGGCCGGACATTTGGACACGATGATGATGTCGGCGTAGTGAAGTCTCTGAGGAAGATCCCTCAGCCTTCCGAACGGCAGCAGCTGATCCTTGTAGGTCGGACGGTTGTAATCGACGAGAACGATGTTGAAGTAAGCCCTCAGGGATCTGTACTGGAACGCGTCGTCCAGCACGATCATATCGGCCGGAGGAATCGACGCGTCTGCGCATTTCCTCGCCCTTTTCTCGGTCTTGAGCTTTTCAGGGTGGCAAAGAATGTCGCACCCCTTGATCCTTTGCCTATCGACAGCCACGGTCACCCCCGGGAACTTCCTTTTGATCTGGAGGGGCTCGTCGCCATAGTCCTTGACCTTGCCGTCCTTCTCCACCAGCTGGAAGCCGCTGCTGTTGCGCTTATGGCCTCTGGACAGCACGGCGATGTTGCGGAAGGCCCAGTCATCGCTTTTGAGCAATGTCCTGAGGATCATCTCGGTGTGCGGTGTCTTGCCCGTTCCTCCAGCGGTGATGTTACCGACGCAGATGGTCGGTACCTCGCAGGTGCCGACTTTAAAGATGCCGTGGTCGTACAGTGCGTGCCTCAGCTTCAGCGTCAGATAGTATGGTGCAAGAAGGATCTTGTCAAGCATAGACTGCAAAGATACAAAAAATCATAAGCCATAGACGCTGTTCGTCTCTGAAAATTCGGTGTCACCCCATTTTTCGGCGATATATTCAAGTATTTTGAACACTTCCGCCGGGTCATTCTCCGTCACGAGGCGCATTCTGGTCTCCTTGAAGTCTGGCAGTCCCTTGAAGTAGCAGGACAGGTGGCGGCGCATCTCATAAACTCCGGTCGGCACGCCTTTCAGGTCCAGTGAAAGCTGAAACTGCCTTTTCGCAAGCTCGACCCTTTCCCGCACCCCAAGCGGCGGAAGTTCCTCTCCCGTCGCAAGGAAGTGCTTGATTTCCTTGAATATCCAGGGATGCCCGAAGGAAGCCCTCGCGACCATAATCCCATCCACCCCGTAGCGCTCGAACGCCTCTTTCGCCTTCCGCGGCGAGTTGATGTCGCCGTTTCCTATTATAGGAATATACATCCTCGGGTTGTTCTTGACCTCTCCGATGAGCGTCCAGTCCGCCTCTCCCTTGTACATCTGGCATCTCGTCCGCCCGTGGATCGTCAGGGCCTTGATGCCCGTGTCCTGAAGCCTTTCGGCCAGCTCCACGATGATCTTGCTGCTCTCGTCCCAGCCAAGGCGGGTCTTCACGGTGACCGGCTTCCTGACCGCCTCGACGATTCTCCTCGTGATCATCACCATCTTGTCCGGGTACTTCATCATTCCCGAGCCGGCGCCTCTTCCGGCGATCTTGCTGACCGGACAGCCGAAGTTGATGTCGATGACATCGCATCCGTGTCCGCCCACGATCTCCTCCGCGTGATCCGCCATCCTCGCCGCCTCGACCATTGCGTCAGGGTCGCTCCCGTAGATCTGGATTCCCACCGGAGCCTCGTTGTCCGTGGTCTTGAGTTTCGCGTAGGCCTTCTTGGCGTCCCTGATCAGGCCTTCCGACGGGATGAACTCCGTATAGACCATATCCGCCCCCTGCTCCCTGCATATTCCTCTGAATGAAGCGTCCGTGACGTCCTCCATCGGAGCGAGAAGCACCGGTCTTTCCCCCAGGTCTATGTTGCCTATTGTCATAATGTCGCTATTTCTTGACTTCCTTTCCGCGTGGCATTTTCCTTGCGGAGTGTTTCTTTTGTCCGCAAAATTACTATTTTTGCCTGATATATTAAATTAGTAGTGTGTTATGAAAGAGATAAAGACAATCGGTGTCCTCACTTCCGGCGGTGACGCTCCCGGAATGAACGCCGCCATCAGGGCCGTGACCCGCTCGGCCATCTACAACGGATGGAAGGTGATGGGGATTTACAGAGGCTACGAGGGACTCATCCACGGAGACCTCAAGGAACTGACCACGGAGAGTGTCAGCAACACTATCCAGAGAGGCGGCACAATCCTTAAGACCGCCCGCAGCGAGGAGTTTATGACTCCCGAAGGCCGCAAGAAAGCCTACGACAATCTTGAGAAGTTCGGAGTTGACGCCCTCATCGTCATCGGCGGCAACGGCTCCCTCGCCGGAGCGCAGGATTTCGCCCACGAGTACGACATCCCGATCATCGGCCTGCCGGGAACCATCGACAACGACCTTTACGGAACGGACTCCACGATCGGCTACGACACGGCGCTGAACACGATTGTCGAGTGCGTCGATAAGATCAGGGACACGGCGACATCCCACGACAGGATATTCTTTGTCGAGGTGATGGGCCGCGACGCCGGTTTCCTCGCGCAGAACTCCGCCATCGCGGCCGGAGCCGAGGCCGCCATCATCCCTGAGGACCAGACCGACATCGACCAGCTTGAGAAATTCATCAGCCACGGCTGCCGCAAGAGCAAGAACAGCTCGATCGTCATCGTCTCCGAAAGCCCGAAGGACGGCGGAGCGATGCACTACGCCGAAAGAGTGAGACAGGAATATCCTGAATATGACGTGCGCGTCACCATTCTCGGCCATCTCCAGCGCGGCGGCTGCCCTTCCGCCTACGACAGGATTCTCGCCAGCCGTCTCGGCTACGCCAGCATCGAGGCCCTTCAGGAAGGCCAGCGCAACATTATGGTCGGAATCGCCAACAACGAGATCGTCTATGTCCCGATCGGCAAGGCCATCAAGCTCGACAAGCCGATCGACAAGGAGCTCATCAACGTCCTGGCCGTCCTGTCCATCTGACCCGCCGTCTCATTTCCCTGCGGCGAGGGGGAGTGAATATATTCCTTCCCGCCCTTCCCCGGAAGTTAAGTCCCTTTCCCGTGGAAAGATAGATTTGAATATTTCGGAAAAAATCCCTATATTTGCGACCCCTATGTTGTGTAGGGATCGCAATTTTATATGTTAAACCATTAAAGATCAAGACAGTGGACACACTTAGCTACAAAACAGTCTCCCTGAACAAGGCAACTGTAAAGAAAGAGTGGGTTGTCATCGATGCCACGGATCTGGCACTCGGACGTCTTGCCTCAAGGGTTGCTCTTGTCCTCCGCGGCAAGAACAAGCCGGGATTCACCCCTCACGTTGACTGCGGTGACCACGTCATCGTCATCAACGCCGAGAAGGTCATCCTCAAAGGAA
>CAYZKZ010000054.1:17824-19521 GCA_964479325.1 uncultured Muribaculaceae bacterium | reverse complement strand
GCGCAACTTTTTCATTTATAAATATTTAGTTTTTTAATTCAACCAACGAGTTATAGAAGATGAAATGATGGCTCGCAGAAGCCTTGAAAAGATGTTGGAGGCGAATTTCCAGAATGTGGAGATTGTCGGAGAATGCTCTTCGGTGGTCGAGTCCGTCGCCTGGTTGAAGGAAAGGCCGGACGGGGCTGACCTCATCTTTATGGATGTCGAGTTGTCGGACGGAGAGTGCTTCGAGATTTTCCGTCAGGTGGAGGTCAGGCCGCGGGTCGTGATGACAACCGCCTACGACAGCTATGCGATCAAGGCTTTCGAAACCGGCTCGATCGACTACCTCCTCAAACCGATCGACGCGGAGGCTCTCAAAAGAGCGGTCGAAAGGTGCAGACGACTCTCGGTCGTGGAGATTGACACAAAGACGGTTCTCGGAGCGATTGAGCGCAAGGATTCAAAGTCAGGCTACAAGGAGCGTTTCCTTGTCCACTTCAATGACAAGATTGTGCCTGTGAAGACGGACGAGATCGCCTTCTTCTACTCAGAGGACAAGAACAACCACGTGATCACCCACGACGGGGCTGTCTATATCGTGGACTCCACGATGGACTCAATATTCACAGATTTGGATCCGGAACGTTTTTTCAGAATCTCAAGAAGCAGCATCTTCGCCAAGGACGCCGTCGAGTGCGTCACAAAACTTCTCGGAGGACGGCTGCGGGTGATTCCAAAGGTTCAGGGGCTTTCCTCCTGCCGCGGTATTTCGCCCGACCTTACGGTAAGCCGCTCCCGGGCCGAGGAGTTTCTGAACTGGCTGGGGAGATAGGTTCGCCCGGTCACTTCGACAAGCTCAGTGACCGACAGGCTCAGTGACCACTGGGAGAGGCGGCTAAGGGACATCCGGTCACTTCGACAAGCTCAGTGACCGACAAGATCAGTGACCGACAAGATCAGTGACCGACAAGATCAGTGACCGACAAGATCAGTGACTGGAACAAGCCCTGAATCAGGGAAGAAGACCCGTGACCGGTCACTGAGCCTGTCGAAGTGACAAATCTGACGTGACCAGACCCGCCGAAGCAACTTAGCCACGAAGTCTGGCAAGGGTGAAATGCCAGAGAACCACACCGGCGGAGACCGAGATGTTGAGAGAGTGCTTGGTTCCGAACTGAGGAATCTCCAAAGAGAAATCCGACGCGTCCACCACATCCTGAGCGACGCCATCAACCTCGTTCCCGAAGATCAAGGCGTACTTCTTTCCATCGCCGAACGCCGGAGCGAACTCGTCGAGACTGACCGATCTGACGGTCTGCTCGACGCTGACAATCGTGTAGCCTTCCCGGCGAAGCGACTCCACCACTTCCATCGTGCCGTCCGAATGCTCCCAAGGCACGCTGTCCTCAGCGCCGAGGGCGGACTTGTGGATCTCTGCGGAAGGCGGGACGGCGCAGATGCCGCAAAGCCAAAGCCTGTCAACCTTGAAAGAATCGCAGGTACGGAACACCGACCCAACATTGTGAGCGCTGCGGATGTTGTCCAAGACCACAACCACCCCAGTCTGAGGAAGTTCCTTGTACTCCTCAGGCGTAACCCTTCCCATTTCAACGCTCAACAACTTTCTATCTTTCATCATAAACTGCATTTATGGTTGCAAATATAGCAAAAATCGTTTTTTAATCTTATCTTTGTGAACCGTCGTCCATTGA
>CAYZKZ010000054.1:0-17814 GCA_964479325.1 uncultured Muribaculaceae bacterium | reverse complement strand
ATTGACAGAGGATGGCGGAAACACTAACAAAAGATTTTTATGAAACAGGATCTTCAGATTTTTGATCTGATCAGAAATGAAAAGGAAAGGCAGTCTTCCGGACTCGAATTGATTGCCTCAGAGAACTACGTAAGCGACTACGTGCTGGAGGCGATGGGGTCCATCTGCACCAACAAGTACGCGGAAGGCTACCCTGGCAAGAGGTACTATGGCGGCTGTCAGGTCGTTGACCAGATCGAGCAGCTTGCGATCGACCGCCTCTGCAAGATCTATGACGCTGAATATGCCAACGTTCAGCCTCACTCCGGAGCCCAGGCGAATATGGCCGTCATTATGGCCTGCCTCAAGCCTGGCGACACCTTTATGGGACTTGACCTCTCACAGGGAGGCCACCTCACCCACGGCTCGCCGGTCAACGCTTCCGGAATACTCTACCACGCCGTCCCTTACGGCCTCAACGAGGAGACAGGAACGATTGACTACGACAAGATGGAGAGCATCGCCCGCGAATGCAAGCCGAAGCTCATCATCGGAGGTGCGTCGGCATATTCCCGCGAGTGGGACTATGAGAGGATGCGCGCGATAGCGGACGAGGTCGGAGCGATTCTGTGGATCGATATGGCCCACACAGCCGGTCTCATCGCAGCGGGACTTCTCAAGAACCCTGTCAAGTACGCCCACATCGTGACCTCCACCACCCACAAGACGCTCCGCGGACCACGCGGCGGAATCATCCTGATGGGCAAGGACTTCGACAATCCTTGGGGTCTGAAGACTCCTAAGGGCGAGATCAAGAAGATGAGCGCCATCCTGAACTCAAGCGTGTTCCCTGGAGTCCAGGGCGGACCTCTCGAGCACGTGATCGCCGCAAAGGCCGTCGCCTTCTACGAGGCTATGCAGCCTGAATATGTCGATTACCAGAAGCAGGTCATCGCCAACGCCAAGAAGATGGCCGAGGAGTTCGTCGCAAGAGGCTACAAGGTTGTCTCCGGCGGCACCGACAACCACCTTATGCTCATCGACCTCCGCACCAAGTTCCCTGAGGTGACGGGAAGAATGGCGGAGAAAGAGCTGGAAAAGGCGGAGATCACCCTCAACAAGAATATGGTTCCGTTCGACACCCGCTCTCCTTTCAAGACCTCCGGAGTCAGGATCGGCACACCTGCCATCACATCCCGTGGTTTTGTGGAGAAGGATATGATCGACATCGTCGAGCTGATCGACACCGTTCTCAACGCCGTGGCCAAGTACGCCGACGTTGTCAACGGAGTCTCGACCGAGGGAGCCGAGGAATATGCCAAGGTTCTTGAGACCGTAAAGCACAAGGTTCACAATATGACCGCCAGCCGACCTCTCAACAGGTACTAAAACAACAGGTGGCTTCAGTGAATTGAAGACAAAAGAGGGTGAACAGAAGACCATTGTTCACCCTCTTTTTTTGTTACTCACAGACACCCGCCCTGCCGGGGCATTCGGACATCCTTTTGCATCCCGGACGGCAGTTGTCCACTCCGCCCGGCAGGATATTCCTTAAAATCAAGTTGTTCCGTCAAGAGGATGTCCACCTTTCAATGCTTCTGACGCCGCAGTTAGTTCGTAACTTCGCGGTGTTGAAATATTCGTAAAGTACAGAGTGTATGAAAAAGTTTATGGTTGAAGCGGGAGTGGTCCTGCATTTTCTGATCGGGGCGGGGCATCTTGCCTGCCTGTTTTGTCTGGAGACAGTGTTTGGCATCTACGGCATAAACGGCTTTATGGAAAAGGTGGCGGAGTATGGGGCGGCGCTGCCGTATTTGATGACGGTAGTGATCGCGGCGGCGTTCTTCCTCGCTGGATGCTACGGACTTTCCGCTCTTGGAAAGATCAAAAGGCTTCCTCTGCAACAGGCCGCCATCGTCACGATGCTGGTTCTGTTCTTCGGCAGAGCAGCCGCGGGAATAATAATCCTGGCAGACAATTTCACCTGGCTTGAGGTGTCCTCAACCTGCGTCTCGCTGCTGCTCGGAATCTGTTATATTCCTTGCCTGCAACTCGGAAGGAGACAAGATAAAAATCGTTAATCAAAGAAACATTATGTCATTGAGAATATTCAGAGGCATCCAGTTGTTCTGGGGCTACTTCATAGCGCTTGGTGCGCTTGTCGGATTCGGGATGATGGTCTATGACCCGAGCGGAGTCACGTTTCAGATGGATCCGCTCCTCCCGCAGCTCAGGGATGCGTTGCCGTTCCTTTCATTTATGTTCGACGACTTCATCTGGTCGGCGTTCGCCCTGCTCGTCGTCAACGGAGTCACGAACATAATCTCGATTTACCTTATTCATAAGAACAATGAATATGACGCGTTGAGCGGACTGGTCTGCGGGCTGATCCTTGCCGCGTGGATTGTCGTGGAGTTCTACATCTGGGGATTCAGCGGACTCTCCGTCGCCTACGGAGTCTTCGCCCTCTGCCAGACCCTCAACGCCGTCATATTCCTGAAACTCAAGAAGTCTTCCGCCCGCACGGGACATAAAAAGAATTAAGACAATGATTATCAGACCTGAACAAATAAAAGATTACAGAAAGGTAGAGAACCTTACAAGAGAGGCGTTCTGGAACGTCTATCGTCCGGGATGCACAGAACACTATGTACTTCACAAGTACCGCAACAACCCCGACTTCATTCCCGAGCTTGACCTGGTGATGGAGGAGGACGGAAAACTAATCGGTCAGGTGATGTACTCAAAGGCCGCCATCCAGTGCGAGGACGGCAGGACTCTCCCGGCCTGGACCTTCGGTCCGATCAGCATTCTTCCTGAATATAAGCGCAAAGGCTACGGCCTGAAGCTGTTGAAATATTCAATTGAGAAGGCGAAGGAGATGGGAATTGGCGTACTTTGTATGGAAGGAAAGTTCGATTTCTACAAGCACGCAGGCTTCGTCCTCGCCAGTTCGCTGCACATCCACTACCACGCCGAGCCGAAAGAAAGCGAGGTGCCGTACTTCCTTGCGCAGGAACTGATTCCAGGCTACCTAAACGGAATCGAGGGAACATATTGCCCGCCAAAAGGTTACTTCGTGGCGGAGGAAGACCCCGAAGGATTCGAGGCCTTCGAGTCCACATTCCCGGCAAAGGAGAAGGACTTCGCCCCCGAGCAGCTGCCTCAGTTCTGCCAAAGCTGCGGAATGCCGCTGACAAAGAAGGAAGACTGTGGCACAAAAGCCGACGGAAGCACCGACTTTGACTATTGCAAGTTCTGCGTCAAGGACGGCAAGTTCCTCCAGAACTGCACGATGGACGAGATGATCGACCACTGCTCCGTCTTCATCGACGAGTTCAACAAGAACCTCCCCGAACCGATGACCACCGAGCAGTACAAAGCCTGGATGCGCAGCTTCTTCCCGATGCTCAAACGCTGGAGGTAATCACTTTTCTTCATAATAAGCCGTAGGGTGGACAAAGACTTTTTTGCCCATCCTACATTTTTTCTACATAGTTTACGCTTCTTCCATTCAGCAGCTTACTTCTCTCCCACGCACTGCTGTTGCCGAGCGAAAAATCTCGAAAAGGTGTATAAATCCCCTTGTAAAAAATCTCGAAAAAGTGGATATATGGCCTCTCTTCTACAGGCCTAAGCCTTCGATAAAATGCACTTGATAACATTTGAGTCTTTCATCCAGCAAAATAATTTGGCTACATTTGCAGAGAGAATAAAAACGTTATTATGGACTACATTATCTACTGTGACGAATCTCTCCCGAAGGGACAGTTCTTCTCCCACTTTTACGGAGGGGCGCTTGTGAGGAGCAAAGACTACATCGAGGTGAAGGATGCGCTTGATGCCAAGAAAGAAGAACTGAATCTTCTCGGAGAAATCAAGTGGACAAAGGTCTCGGCCAACTACCTCGGAAAGTACCTCGAAATGATGGATTTGTATTTTAAATTCATCAAAGAAGGTAAAATTAAGGTCAGAATTATGTTCCAGGCCACAGACCAGATAATTCATGAGCAAAGTGAAGCAATGCAGTATCATCTGCTATATTATCAGTTCATAAAGCACGCCTTTGGCCTTCAGTACCGCGATGAGTATAAGAACGAAGCGGTTAACCTTAAATTGTTTTTCGATGAGATTCCCGACACCAAGGAGCAGAACGATGACTTTAAAGCGCATCTCTGCTATCTACAAGAACTTCAACAATTCAAGAAAGCCAACATAAAAATCAAACACGACGATATCTCCGAGATAGACTCTCACAAACACTCTATCCAGCAGTGTATGGACATCATACTCGGAGCAATGGCATTCAGACTGAATAACCTCCATATAGTGATTCCATACGGAGCTAATGAACCCGGCAAAAAGACTAAGGCAAAAGAGACCCTGTTCAACCACATTCTGGAGCTCATTCAAGAAGTTGATGATATCAAAGTCTTCAAGATAGGAGACAATACAGAACCAAACACAGCGAAATGCCGTTGGAGCACGCCGTATCGGCACTGGTGCTTTGTCCCCGCCAAACTAAGATAAAATGGCTAATAAACAAAGAAGGATCCACCAACACTACTAACCGCTCAAGTAGGAACTTAAGACTTCGTGTTGCATAGATCCATTCTCTGATGCAAATATAACTATTTTTTCCGAAATACAAATAATCTTTGACCCTACTGCTTTAGCCGCAGACAGCCACGATTTCTTTCCGAGCAGACAACGCAAAGGTTCTCAAGGTCAGCATTATAAGCCATTCTTTCTGAGTTCGTACTGCATCGGGGTGGCATAATTGCCGTAGTCCCAACCGCGGCGGATATAGAGATCCTCACAGACAAGATAGAAAAGGCATCTAAGGGCATCGTCATCATCTGGGTGGCTCTGGATATGGCGAAGAATTGTGTTTATGCAGATTCCACGGATTTTCGAATAATAGGCGTTAGGAATCACGGAGCTGTTGGAAAGGCCAAAGTATGAGGCCTGAGCGTTCACCCTCCAATTTTCCCAGACTTCCACGAGGTAGCGGGAATATTCCCTTGATTCAATCAAAGCTCCGAGGACATCAACGCCCTCATCACTCATAATGTGCGAGAGTTCAATCGCATAGACGCACTTCGTGTCAAAATCCATCTCTGGCTTAAGGCGACTCGCGATCTCGGCGACAGGATCCTCGTAAGCGAAGGATGTGCTGTCGCCAAAGGCATAGTAGTTCTGAAAATACTTGATGTCAGGTACAAAACGGGACTTATCGTTGTATTCTTTCCGATTCTTGTCAGCATTGCGCAAGCGCAACGTGTCAAAAGGGGACTCGAAAGTATAAGGATAGTTTATAAAGGACGTGGCGATGGGAAGAATAATATGTTCATAATCAGGGCTGCAACGAACCTTGGTAAGCAAATCCGAGAGAAGGCTTCTTAATTTACGGTCAGGGAACACATTCACAAGCCTCTTTTCAGAGGGATGCAGAGCAGCGTCAAAAGGAGATGAATGCTTACTGGCAGAAATGGAATCGCAGTAAAACTGCTCATAAGACACCCTAAGCTCATAAAGCGAAACGAAATAATGCAAGGCCGTGTTCCTGTCATACAACTCCTTCACAGCCAAAGCAAAAGTGTCTCTCGCGACACCATCCTCAAAATCAAGGAATATGTCATCGGCGAACTTGTCCTCAAGAGCGCACAGGTCTATGTCATAATAAAAGTCTTGCTCCAAGGCCTTGAGAGAATCATTTACAGGAAAAGCAAGGTCTGAGAGTTCTCCTAAGTATTTCTCACCAGTAAGGCTCGCTTTCCCGAAGATTTCTTCACAAACCTTGTCGGGAAGCGAGTCTGTAACCTTGTCTGAAGAATGGAATAAGCGAGCGACCGGCCCGTTGCCTTGCTCCTGAGAAGCCGAACGCGCTTTCTTTCCTTTGCACCCTGTGGAAAAGACGGCGAGAGGTAACGCTATGGCTGCCACAAGAATAGCTTTTGCGATGGTTGAGTGTGTTTGTCCAATGCTGTTCATATCTTTATATTCATTAAATTTCAACAGCACAAAGTTCAGCAATAAGACATTAGGTTCAAAATGAGTTGTGCGAAACGAAAAACTGGTGTACGAAATTCAAGTCAAACGGATTTCGTACACCAGTCGGTGATTTTCATACAAAAACCTTTAGTTGTTCACCGGCCTGAGGACAAAGCGGAACTCACGCTCGGCGGCGGGGATCAGGTAGGCGTCAAGAGGGAGGGTTCCCCAGGAATTGATGCCGCCGACACCCATCTGGACAAGATCGAAGTTGACGTGGGTCGTGCCGTTGGTGCGGTCGTTCTCGTGAGCCTTTTCCTTGAGGTTCAGGGAGTGGAGGGCGGCGCCGTTCTGTTTATTGGTCTTGTTTGCCCTGACAGGAGTGCCATCCTTGAGGCAATCCAAATCAGCCATCGAGAATGGAAGGGCGGAGGCCGAGAACTTCACGTCAGCGGAGACCTCAAGTCCTGTTCCGTTGGAATCAACGACACGGAAGTACCTCAAATCGGTCTTTGTTCCGGACTCCTGGGAACGGACATAGCCGTAGTGGTACTGGTCGTTGACGCTCTGGACATAACGCCCTACGACCGCGGCGGTGTTCCTGTCGCTGTAGTTCTCCCAAGGACCCTTACCGTAGAAATCGACCGTGGAGAAACGGCCCGGCATCGTGAACTTCATTCCGTAACGCATAAGGGCAGGAGCCTTGGCCAAACCACCGGCGTCCTTCATCCTCTCTGTTCCTTTGATCGAACCGTCTGTAAAAATCTCGTAGGACATCTCCACGATGGCGGCACCACCGGCAATAGGCTCATACTCAGCGGTAAGGACAAAAGCGCCTCTGTGAGGCTCATTCAAGGCCTCAACCTTCAGAGAGCCAGCCTTAAGCCTGAACTCAGGATAACGCCACGCATTGTACATCTCACGGATCTTACCCGCTCCCATATCATTCTCAATCGGAGCCCTGGCGAACTCAGGGGTAAGAGGCTCCGAAAGCATCTTGACTCCGTTCACGGTGTAAGTGGTCAGGAAGCCAGTCGCCTTGTCAAACGAGGCGTTCCACTCGGCGACCCTCTCACCAGCGGTACCGGCGAAAGCGAACGAGCCGGTGAACTCATAAGAGACAGTAGTCTCACACTGGGTCATAGTGCCTCTATCCACAACGGCAGATCCAGCCTCAAAAGCGGCTCCCGTCTTCTCCTTCAACGAGATCTGGTCGTAAGCGACCTCCGTTCCCGCCGGAAGCACACCGTCAGCCGACTTCAGAACGTAAGACACATTAAGGAATATGTCCGCGTCAGCATTAGGAATGGTCTTGAATCCAAGATCCACGGTCTCGGTCTTCTGCGGGGCGACATTCAGATTCTCGACAACACCGGAGGACACAGCCTCACCGTCCACGGTGATGTTCCAAAGCATCCGGTATTGGCTCAAATCCTTGAAGAAGTTCTCGTTATAGACGTTCACCTTCCCCTGTCCGGCAAGGGAGGTGTGGATGTTCCTCTGCTGGTAGCGCACCTCGTAGGCGTGAGGATGCAGGGTCCTGTCGGCGGCGATCACTCCGTTGCAGTTGAACGAGCCGTCCGAAGGATCATATTCATTGAAATCACCTCCGAACGCGAAGATGTGGTCGGTGCCGCCCTCGTCGGACGGCCAGCGGAGAGCCTGGTCCTCGAAGTCCCAGATGAATCCGCCCTGGTAGGTCGGGTACTTGCGGATAAGATCCCAATATTCCTTGAAATTACCCATCGAATTGCCCATAGCGTGGGCATATTCACACTGGATCAATGGTTTGCCGCTCTTGCGGAGGACAATCGCCTCGCACTCCGCCGGGGAGGCATACATCGGGCAATGGATGTCCGTGCCCTTGCCGCCGCGAGCCCTTTCGTACTGAACCGGCCTCGAAGGATCGTTCTCCTTGATCCAGTCGTAGCAAGCGAGGAAGTTATCCCCGTGGCCGGCCTCGTTGCCGAGACTCCAGACAATCACCGAAGGGTGGTTGAAGTCCCTACGGACCATTCTCTGGTCGCGGATCAGATGGGCGGCTCTGAAATCATCCCTTTTGGCCAGAGTAGCGTCGCCATAGCCCATTCCGTGGGACTCGATGTTGCCCTCGTCAACCACATAGAGGCCGTACTTGTCACAGAGAGCGTACCAGCGAGGGTCGTTCGGGTAGTGGCAGGTGCGCACAGCGTTGATGTTCAGTTCCTTCATTATGCGGATGTCCCGGATCATATCCTCCTCGGAGACAACATAGCCCTTGTCGGCGCTCAGCTCGTGGCGGTCAGCGCCCTTGATGAGAATCGGCTGGCCGTTGACGAGCAACTGACTGTTCCTTATCTCAACCGTTCTGAAACCGAAGTCAATGGACGAGCTTTCCACAACGCCTTTTCTGTCGTAGGCGGACACCTTGAGCGTGTAAAGATTCGGCTCCTCGGCGCTCCAGAGCAGCGGATTCATCACGAACCCATCCACCTTGGCCACACCTTTGACAGGGATTGCCTCGGTGGAGACGACCTCATCACCGGTCTTATCGACGATGGCCACACCAACCTTCCTGACACCCTTTGTCACATTGGCGGTCACCGTATAGATTCCGTCCATCCCGGCGACGATGTTCACATCCTCGATGCGTTCCTTCTCACGGGTGTAGGCATAGATTCCTCTGGCGATTCCGCTCAGCCTCCAGAAATCCTGGTCCTCCAGATAGGATCCGTCGCACCAGCGGAAGATCTCAAGGGCGATGAGGTTCTCCCCTGCCTTGACGTACTTGGTGATGTCGAAGCGCGCCTCCAACTTGCTGTCCTCGCTGTAGCCGACCGGCTTGCCGTTGACCCAGACACGGACATTGGACGTGGCCGAGCCGATGCAGAGGCAGATCTGCTTCCCGATCCAGGACTTGTCGATGTCGAAAGTCCTGCGATACTGCCCGACGTAGTTATGCTCGGTCGGAGGATAAGGAGGGTTGTTCTCATAGTGGCCTCTCCAGGCATAACCGACGTTGAGATAGACCGGATCATTGTACCCGTTCAGTTCCCACATCCCGGGAACCGGAATCGTGTCCCAGCCAGCGTCATCGTAGCCCGGAGCCTCGAAGCCCTTTGTCCGGCCTTCAATGGTCTCGTTCCACTTGAATTTCCACACTCCGTTCAGGCTCAGCGTCTTCTGCTGGTCCGTCGTGAACGTGGCGCTCATCGGCAAGCGGTTCTCCTCAAAGATGTTCGGATCCTGCCAAGGCTCCATCCTGTCGTTTTTCTCCGCGAGAAGCGGGGTCGCGGCAAGCACTGCCGCCAGAATCAGTAGTCTTTTTTTCATATTTTTAATCACCTGCGCCATCCGTCCCATCCCCTGAAAACCGGGGAATCAACGACTTCAGACTAATCTTTGCTAAGTTACGGAATAATTTTGACTGATGCGCAATTTTTCGTCAGTCAGCGCACAGGTCAACGTACAGTGACTTCTCCCAACTTCACCCAACCGTCCACGGAATCCAGACCGGAAGCCAGAGTAACGCCAGGCTTTCCACACTTCGTCGTGTCAACAATAGCGACCGCCCAGGTGTAATCCCCGGGATCGACTCCGGCGACCTCGATGTTGAACAAATAGTCGGTCTCCTTTCCTTTGATGAATATACCGGGGTCTGTCTGCGAATCAACAAAAACGCGGACAGGAGTCCCTTCCTCATCCAGAAAAGCGAACGCCACGCGGTATTTCCCTGCCCAACGGACATTTGAGTTAGGGAATATTCCTGACGCAAGGTTCTCCCAGCGGTGTCCCACACAGACGGTGGAGCCGTTCCTGACCTTGGACGGCAACGAGACAACCGTAGGGCAAAGGCGATAGCCGCCGTTGCTGATGAAGGCTTGCACAAGATCGGGAGCCTTGGAGAGCCAACGTCCGGCCTCAAGCGGCCTCCTTAGATCCAAAGTGTTGAAATGATAGTCGATGGCATCCTTGTAAGTCATCTCCAAGACCTGTCTCCAATTCGTGAAATGATACTGCGGATCGTCAAACGAAAGACTGTCAGACTCGTCACCTTTCCAGTAGCAGGACTCGCCAATGAGAAGTGTCTTTGGATAAAGTGACTTGACAATGGCTTTCTCATCGCTTGTGAACCATCGGCTGCCCAATCCGTCCCGGCGGAACGCATAGCCGTCACGTTCAAGCGCAAGCTTTTTCTCCGAGTCGAATCCGAACCCGCTGCAGACAGGCATAACCAGCGGGACGCGCTTGAACAGACGTCCATAAAGATCCGTGAACCAGCCGAGAGCCTCGTCCTTGTCCCCGGAGTCGCTGATTGTCAGATGATGACACTCTCCCCACCAACCGGCGTTCACGCCGTCCACAAAGTCAACGATGTCCGGGTTGTCATATTCAGCGGCGAAGGCCTCGGTGAACTTGGATAGTTTCTCCCTGAACACAGGATCATCTATGTACGGCGTCCAGTGATCCCCTACAACACGGCCTTTCGCCCCGGCCGCCCTGACATATTCAGGAGTTCCCTGGCGCAGATTGTCCTTTCCGTTGAAATAGATTCTGAACGCGAGTCTCAGCCCTCGCTTGAGCGCGCCGTCGATCAAACTGCGGTAGTTCTCGTCATAGAGCCAGGCATAGCGTCCCTCCTCCGGCTCCATATCGGACCATCGCCAACGGATGTAGAAGAAAGATGCGTAAGGGACGTATGGATCCAACGCCTTCCAATAGCTCTCCGCCTCGGCGACCTCACCATCAGCGTCGTCATAAAGCCCCCAGCCGCAACAGGGATTCCTAAGAACGGAAACCGAGTCAACAGGCAATGAATATTCCACATTACCTTTGATGGAGAAGACTTCCGGCTTCGATCCCGCTCCGCAGGACATCAGTGCGGCGGACAGCGCCGCCAATATGCAGGCATAAATCTTTCTCATCGGTCAGAAGCGGATTTTGGAGCTCCGGATTTCATACATTGTATGAGTTCAGGAAGATATTCAGTGTAAACATCCGACGGGTGAGCGTTGTGACGACAGCATATTCCCGCAGCCATTCCGATGACCTCCCCGGCCATTCCGAGAGTCGCCATCACCCTCACGGTACCCAAGGCGACGTGGGTGACGCTCATATTCCTGCCTCCTATGAAGAGGTTGTCGAAATCCTTGGAGTACAGGACTCTGTATGGCACATTGTACGGTCTGATCCAGGTGCTTTTCTCGGTGTTGTGACAGTAGGACTGCCATTCCCACCCAGGGAAACGCTCGCTATTGTCAGGGCGGGCATAGTGCAGGTCCAGAGTCCAGGTCGTAGTGAAGGAAGCGTCCGGGTACTCGACCTGGCCTCGGATGTCATTCTCGGTCAGGACGAAATCCCCCATTATCCTCCTCGACTCCCTCTTCTGGAGGATGTAGGCCACATCACACAATTCGGAGCGGGCGTAGTCCGGACGGTTGCTCTTCAGCCAGGCCCAGTTTCCGAATATGGCCCTGAGCATATTGTCCCTTACCAATTCCGGCTCAAGAGCGTTGTCTATCTCGAAACCAGTCTCCCAAGTCCACGCGTAACTTTTGACCGGAACGTTGTAGTCGTCAGAGCACTGCACCGCCCAGGGAATTTCCGAAGGGGACGGGAAAGGGGACTCCGCGTCAGTCTCCTTCGAGGACCAGTTCAGTGTTCCGCCAAGTTTCTTCTGGTCAGCCTGTTCCGGAGCCGTCGGCTCTCCGGCGAAAGAGCGAGGTTCCCTGCCGATGTGATACTCGGCTCCGAGAAGATAGCCGACCTCGCCGTCACCCGTGCAGTCCACGAAGCAGCGGCCTCTGAAGACATATTCCTTCTGAGTCAGCAGATCCTTGCCGGTGACTGATGTGACGGTGCCGTCCTTTGAGTCGGCCTGAAAGATGTGGACATTGTGAAACACCCTCACTTTCGACTCTTTCAGGAGCCGTCTGCGCAGGCAGGCCAGTTCGTCCCGCCCCATTGTCACGACCGCGGCCCCGTTGCCGTTACCGACCCGCTCCATCTCGTAGGCCTGATGGTAGGTCTCCGGAATCCCATTGAGTTCCCTCACGATCCTGCCCAGATTAGGGTAAAGGTTGTAGCACATCAGACCTGACATCGTGACTCCAAGCCAGTTGTTGCCGCCCAGTTCCGGAAGGTTGTCCACAAGAATCACGTCAAGGCCATACCTTGCGGCGGTCAAAGCCGCGGCGCAACCGGCGATTCCTCCTCCGGCGACAACCAGATCAGCCTCCGGGATCTCCTCCGAACTGGTTATCCCGAGCGAACTGTTTCTGAATTGTCTCAATGACTCGAAATCCGACGGCGGAGTCTTCCTCTCCTTAGAAAAATACAACGCATCCACCCTTCCGTTGAATCCAGTAAGGTCGTGGAGGGCTATGCGGGTCTTGGACGTAAGCTCCGCCCGTCCGGCGTACTGCCACTCCCACTTGTCTCCCTTGACGCCCAGCACCTCAGGCAGCGTGACGCCATTGACAATGACATTGAACGCACCGGGACCCTCGCCTTGATACCAAGGAGAAGTCCAGTTATAGGTGCAGACATAGACATAGTATTTGCCTGGTTCCTCGACATTGATGTCCGTGAAAGCGTCGGCCACAGGGAAACCAAGTCCGTGCGCGTTCAGGTAGGACGAGCCTATCTTGTTGAACGCCTGATGATCGGCGACCCACCCGCCGCGGTGGCTGAAGCTCTCAGCCTCGACCAGGACACCTGCGTCCACGGTCAAGGTTGAAAGCGTCAACATTACAATCATTAAAGCAGTCTTGAGGTAATTCATAGTAGTTGTCTAATAGCCGGGATTGTTCGGCTTCATATTCTCGTTAAGCTGAATGTCGGTCGTAGGAATCGGCCAGAGATACTGCCTGTCATTCCAGTTTCTCTCCGACAAGGCCATTATCTTGCCCTGCTTCTCAAGCTCCGTGAAATCAGGCAAGCCATATTCATCAATCTTGGGAGCGAAGGCCCAGAACCAGTCTTTCATATATTCATCAGACTTGGACATCGGGTATCTCATACCGTAGTTCTTCCTGTTCAGGGACACAGACGCGAGTCTCCAGCGCACAAGATCCATATAGCGTAGTCCCTCCATAGCGAACTCCATCCTGCGTTCCGTCCGCACGATGACACGAAGCTCGTCCAGATTCCGTGTGGTCACGGCTGGATAGCTGTCAGTCATCTCCTTGCTGACTTTGTAGGCTCTGGCCCGCACTGTGTTGATCGCGTCAAGGACACTCTGGTCGGCGTTTCCAAGCTCAATCTCAGCCTCGGCGTAGGTGAGGTACATCTCGGCCAGACGAATAATGATGTTGTCATTGGCCGCGAGGAACTTCTTCCAGGACTCGTCAACCTTCTTTCTCCAGACCAGGCCGTTGAACGAGGCGTACTGCTGCGATATTCTTGAATCCTTGTTCTTCGTGTCATACTGTCCCGTGGTGAAATTGTAGAGATTCTCGGCGAGCGGAGAAGGATTATACTCTATTCCAAGATAGTCCGACCCGAACTTCACGATGGTCGCCTCGCATCTCGGATCACGGTTCTCAAAAGGATTGTGCGGATCAAACAGCGGAGACTTGTCCACGGTCAGGCCATCAGTGCAGAGGAAGCTCGCAAGCAGATCCCAGGACGGAGTATATTGGGCGTAGCCACCGAACAGACGTGGCATATAATCCCTTGTGGAGAATTGGTTTATCTTCAATTCCACCGAACGTGGAAGCTTGAAGATCACCTCGTCGGTGTTGGAGACAGCCGGTGATGACACGAAGATGTCACTGAAATCCTCGTGCAGGCTGAACGCTCCGCAGTCGATGAGGTTTTTCGCTGTCTCGGCGGCGGTCTGGTAGTCACCGATGTAGAGGGCGTGCCTTGCCTTGAACGCCATAGCGGCGTACTTGGTGGCCCTTTGCTCCCCCGAATATTTTTCCGGAAGCAGCCTTATCGCCTCGTCGAAATCCTCATAAATATGCTTGTTCACCTCCGACGCCGGAGTCCTGCCGTAGGCGAACGCCTCCTGGATCGTCAGCACGTCATCCACATAAGGCACGTCACCGAACTTCTCGGTCAATCTTGAATAGGCACACGCCCTGAGGAACTTGGCCTCGGCGATGAACCTGTCATACTTATCCTGCGACAAGCCGTTGTCCAACGCCCTGCTTGAATATTTAAGGACGGAAGTGGCCCTGCAGATCATCTTGTACTGATTGCTCCAATAGTCCGTCACCACGCCGGTCTGGCCGTTCAGAGTCCCGTCCAGCACAGCTCCGGTCTTGTCACGCTGGGTGTAGTCATCCGTCCAGCTCTCGTCGTCAACCGGCCAGAACGGAGCGCGGTACAAGTCCCTCAACGCCATCACAATCTCATCCTCGTTCGAGTACCAATTCCCCGAGGATCCGGAGGAAAGAGGATTCAGATCCAGATTCTGGCAAGCGGCCAGAACAAGCGCAAGTATGATTGTCAATATTTTGTTTTTCATCGCACTAACTAATTAAAATGTCACAGATACTCCACCGATGATGGATGTGGTGATCGGATAGTTTATGCCACCGACCTCCGGATCCCAGCCCTTAGGATAGCCGTTGAGACAGAACAGGTCGTTGGCGGAGGCATAGACCCTGACCTTCTTGACAAGGCCGAGCGTGATCCTGTTCATCAGGCTCTCCGGCAACGTGTATCCGACGGTCACATTCTTCAGACGCAGATAGCGTCCGTTGAAAAGCCAATAGTCAGACATGGCGTAATTGTTCGAGGCGCTCTTGCTTGACAGCCTCGGGTACTTCACGGACGCGTTCTCCTCATCTGTGTTCAAAGCGCTCCAATAGTTGTTCTTCAGAATCGCTGGATGGTTCAGCCAGTTGCTCTGCAGCGGCTCGACCATTGTCCTTGACATACGCACATTCTGGCTGCCGACTCCCTGGAGAGTCATCGAGAAGTCAACATTCTTCCATCCGAAGCCGAGCTGGACACCGTGGGTGTACCGCGGCAGAGAGCCGCCGAGAGGGACACGGTCATATTCAGGAGAGATTTTTCCGTCCGGCACTCCGTCCGGGCCGGAGATGTCCTTGTACTTTATGTCTCCGACCTTCACGTTGTCGCTGGTTTTCGGGGACGCCGCGAGATCCTCCTCGGAAAGGAAAAGTCCGTCGCTGAGGTAACCGTACCATTCGTTGAACTGCCCGCCCTCAAGATTGACGATCGAGACATCCGAGCCTATGTCCTGACCTTTCAGGTAGGTGATCTTCGAGATGAAATCTGAGAGATTGGCCGAGACTGACCAACGGAAATCCCCGTAGCTGTCACGGTAACCCACCTCCAGCTCGAAACCGTTCGTCCTCATCGTGCCGGCGTTGACCTTAGGGTCGCTGTAGCCGATGTACCTCGGTATCGTCAGATCCATCAGCATATCCTCGGTCATTTTCCTGTAGATGTCGGCGTTGACCCAGATCTTGTTGTCGATGAAAGAGGCCTCAAGACCGACATTCCAGGTCTTCGTGGTCTCCCAGATGATGTCCTCCACCGCATAGTTCCACTGAGCGGCGCTGGCGAACGTCTCCGGTCCCTTCTGGCCGTAAAGCAAGGCCTCGCTCACATTAACGGCCGCCTGATAAGGGAACGTGGAGCCGATCTGCTCGTTTCCAAGCGTTCCGTAGGAGACCTTCAGTTTAGCCATCGAGAGCCAGCCCAGACGCAGCCTTTTCACAAACGGTTCCTCGGAGATGACATAGCCGAGCGAAACCGAAGGGAAGTTTCCCCAACGGTATTTCCTCGCGAAACGCGACGAACCGTCACGTCTGAAATTGGCCTGCACAAGATACCTTCCGTCGTAGTTGTACATCAAACGTCCGAAATAGGAGCGGTAGGCGTTGTGATCGGCGTTTCCGGACATATCCTGGTAAGTGCTGTTGCCCCTGTCAAGATAAGGGAAAGAGGTCAAGGCGAAACGGTCGCGCATCGCGGACAGGCTCTCCGAGAAGGTGTAGTAGCTCTCATAACCGGCCATAGCCGAGACGGAGTGCCGTCCGAAAGTCTTGTCGTAGTTGGCGACAAGCTGATAGGTGGAGTCATAACTGTCGTCACGCCTCTCGGTCAGGTTCGTGTACACGTGGCCACTCATCGGCTTTGGGTTGTCAGGATAGTCGTAGTCAGTGTAGGTCAGGGCTTTGGAGAATTTCTTAAACTTATTGAAATTGAAGTTGTAAGCCGCCACGGCGGAGATCTTGAAGCCGTCAAAGAGATGGAAATCAAGACCGGCCTTGCCGTTCAGATGGTTGTACCAGGATGTGTTGGTTCCACCGTCGTAGAGGCGTGGAAGGATGTTTCCTCCATCCTTGACATCGGCGTATCTCCCGTCGCTCCATTTCACCGCATAGATCGGAGGTGTCATCCTCGAGGACCACGGAGAGTCGATCGGAGAGACAGACTTCGAGCGCTTCATATTCAGGTCCAGATGCGCGCTGATGAACTTGTTGATGTTTATGTCGTTGTTGACACGCACCATAAATCTGTTGAAATTCTTGTTGACATAAAGAGCGTCGGACGTGTCGTAGCGCAGAGAGGCCTTAGTCCTCACCGTCTTGTTTCCGGCGCTGATGAGAAGGGAATGCGTCTGATGTGACGTGGATTTCTTGAAAGCCGCGTTCTGCCAGTCCGCGATCGGGTACCTGTCAGGATCAGACTGGTTCAAAGAGAGATAATTAGTCACCAGATCCTCTGAATATGTCTGCCAAAGCCCGGCGGACGGGTTGTCGTTGTAGCGAAGCTCGTTGGCCATTTTCATATAATCAACCGCTCCGACATATTCAGGAAGCTCGGTCGGGAACTCCCAGTCATATTCATAACTGTAGTTCAAGTCAAGTGAGGAGTCATTGGCTCGCTTTGTCGTGATGACTATGACTCCGGCGGCGGCGCGCGCACCGTAGATTGACGACGAGGCCGCGTCCTTAAGCACCGTTATGGACTCGACGTCATTCGGATTCACAAGATCCATCCTGGACGGGACACCATCTACTATGACCAGAGGGTCGGCGTTGCTGATAGATGTGATTCCTCTAACCCTGAGTGTTCCTGTGGTCTCCGGGTCACCTCCGGAGCGGGTCACGAGAAGTCCAGGAGTGGCACCCTGCAACGCCAACGAAAGATTTGTGGTCTTTCTGGTCTCGACATCCTTGCCGCTTATGACCGATGTGGCGCCGGTCAGATCTTTCTTTCTCATCGTTCCGTAGCCTATCACGATGACCTCGTCAAGGGTCTTCAGATCCTCTTCAAGGACAACGGAGAGCGACTCACGGCCACCCAAGGCCACACTTTTAGGAAGGAAGCCCATAAAACTGAAATCAAGTGTCGCCTTCCCCGGGACCTTAATCTCAAAGCGGCCTTCCGAGTCGGTTGTCGTTCCGTTCCGTGTCCCAGACTCCTGGACATAAGCTCCGGCCACAGGATTTCCGCCCGCGTCCGTCACATTGCCGCTGACAGCGACCATTTTCTCGGCGAGGTGTTCCTTTTTCTTGAAATAGAGCTTTCCGTCGCCGATCTCATAGACAGTCTCTGTCCCAGAGAGCAGATCATCCAGAACTTTTCGCAGATCAGCATCGGCGACATTGACACTCACCTTGCGGTTCACATCAATGGTCTGGTCACTGAAAATCACACGAAGACCTGTCTGCCGCTGAATTGATTTCAGAACAGTCTCGATCCTCGTGTCCTTGTAGTTCAAGGTCACCTTCTGCGCCATAGCGGGCAACAGCGACGCTGAAACCAGCATAACGGCGGCAAAAGCGGCCAGTTTTTTAAATAAACTATGCATTTGTCAACTCGTTGGTTGAATTAAAAAACTAAATATTTATAAATGAAAAAGTTGCGCAT